>NZ_JBEOOL010000010.1:0-148725 GCF_040309225.1 Pseudoalteromonas sp. GW168-MNA-CIBAN-0100
ATTCGAACCCTCGATAGAGCTACAAACTCTATACTCCCTTAGCAGGGGAGCTCCTTCGGCCACTCGGACACCTCTCCGTCTTGTGGGGCGTATAATAAAGATTTCAGAAAATATGTCAAACACTTTTCTACCAAAAACGACTATATGGTTATAGATTGCACATATGCTTGGTTTAAAAGTGTAATTAGTTTGAAATTTAAGCGGGTTACGTATTTTTATTTGAAGGATTAACACCTAGCACAGGAACTAAGTCATCAGTTAACTGAGCCAAATACTGTTCTTGGTAACCTAATTGTTGGAATTCAGCAATACAAGCACGGTAGTAAGCATTTCTTTCTTGCTCTGATGTGCATTCTTCTGATAAATCATCTACTCGTTTGTCTTTCATACTATTATTCTAAGTCCTTTAAGAATCTATATTTAGCTGCTAAATACCAAGCAGTGTAAATTTCGTGCGTATTCTAGCTAAAACCTTTACATAAATACAACATATGTTTAAAAAACAATCATACTAAAAAGTTATAGCACTGTTAGTTTTAATATTAAAAACTGCCAATAACAATAAATTAGCGAAGCTGAATTGCACATTAACCAGCACTAATAACTACATTTAATTTTTAGTGTAGTACTTATTAATTAAAATACTAATGCAAAGCAAAAAAAACGCCGCTATTAAGCGGCGTTTATTAACTTACTTTGTTCCACCCAAAGCTTAGTCAGCTTGTGGACGCATATGCGGGAACAAAATAACGTCTTTAATTGTTGATGAGTCAGTAAACAACATTACTAAACGGTCAATACCAATACCTTCACCTGCAGTTGGCGGTAAGCCGTACTCAAGTGCGCGTATGTAGTCTTCATCGTAATGCATTGCTTCATCATCGCCTGCGTCTTTCTCTTCAACTTGGCGAGTAAAGCGCTCAGCTTGGTCTTGTGCATCGTTAAGCTCAGAGAAGCCATTTGCAAGTTCACGACCGCCAACAAAAAATTCAAAACGGTCTGTAACAAATGCATTTTCGTCGTTACGGCGCGCAAGTGGAGATACTTCCCACGGGTAGCCAGTAATAAACGTAGGTTGAATAAGCATGTGCTCTGCTGTTTCTTCAAATATTTCACACAAGAACTTACCTGGGCCCCAAACACAATTTTCAGGAATTTTAACGTGCACTTGTTTAGCGTACGCTTTTAATTCGTCAAAGTGGTTTTCTGGGTCGTTAAATACCGCAGCATCAAACTCAGGGTTATATTTTAATATTGCATCGCTCATGCTTAAACGTGTAAACGGTTGGCCAAAGTCGTATTCAACTGAGTCAATTACTTCGCCGTTTTCGTCTTTAGTTGTATTAACTACAACTGCACTACCTAGTACGTTTTCTGCAACCGTACGAAGCATGTCTTCGGTGATGTTCATCAGGTCGATGTAATCAGCGTATGCTTGGTAAAATTCAATCATTGTGAATTCTGGATTGTGACGCGTAGATAACCCTTCGTTACGGAAGTTACGGTTAATTTCGAATACACGGTCAAAACCACCTACCACTAAGCGCTTTAAGTAAAGCTCAGGCGCTATACGCAAGTACATATCGATATCAAGCGCGTTATGGTGAGTTACAAACGGACGCGCAGATGCACCGCCAGGTATAACCTGTAGCATTGGTGTTTCTACTTCCATAAAGTCACGGTCTGCTAAAAAGCGACGAATGCCTTCAACTACTTGTGAACGAATGCGGAATGTTTCGCGCGTTGCTTCGTTAGTAATTAAATCAACGTAACGTTGGCGGTACTTTGTTTCTTGATCTGATAAGCCATGGAATTTTTCTGGTAACGGACGAAGTGACTTAGTTAATAGTTGGTACTCAGTCATTTCTACGTATAAATCGCCTTTACCTGATTTATTTAATGCGCCTTTAACACCAATAATATCGCCAGTGTCTAGTTGACCATATTTTTCTTTAAGATCTTTTTGAACATCTTTAGATGCATACGCTTGTACGCGACCTTTCATGTCTTGAATTACAAAAAACGGTCCACGTTTTGCTAAAATACGGCCAGCGATAGACACAACTTCTTGCATCTCTACTAATTCTTCTTTGCTCTTATCACCAAACTGGGCTTGCAAATCAGCCGTGTAATGCTCACGACGGAATTGGTTTGGATGACCGTTGGCTGGGCAATTTTCGCGTATAGCGTCTAACTTGCCGCGACGCTCAGCGATTAACTTGTTTTCGTCTTGGATTTTATCAGTCATTTTTTAGCTCTTTATTAGCTTGGTGGTTATAGGCCAGATTTAAGGCTGGCTTCAATAAATTTATCTAAGTTACCGTCAAGTACCGATTGGGTATTGCGGTTTTCAACGCCTGTACGTAAATCTTTAATACGTGCGTCATCAAGTACGTATGAACGTATTTGGCTACCCCAACCTATATCAGATTTAGCGTCTTCTTGCGTTTGTTTTTCAGCATTTTGCTGCTGTAGCTCAAGCTCAAATAATTTAGCTTTTAATTGCTTCATCGCTTGGGCTTTATTTTTATGCTGTGAACGCTCGTTTTGACACTGCACTACGGTATTTGTTGGTACGTGAGTGATACGAACCGCCGATTCGGTGGTGTTAACGTGCTGACCACCCGCGCCCGATGCACGGTAAACGTCTATACGCAGGTCTGACGGATTCATATCAATTTCAATATTATCGTCAACTTCTGGGTATACAAACGCAGAAGCAAATGAAGTATGACGACGACCACTAGAGTCAAATGGGCTTTTACGTACTAAGCGATGTACGCCAGTTTCTGTGCGTAACCAACCGTAAGCGTATTCGCCAACAAAGCGGACAGTTGCGCCTTTAATACCAGCAACATCACCGTCGGTCGCTTCAACTAGCTCAACTTTAAAGCCTTTAGCCTCGCCCCAACGTAAATACATACGAAGTAGAATATTACACCAGTCTTGTGCTTCAGTACCGCCAGAACCTGATTGTAAATCAAGGTACGCATCGTTTGAGTCATGAGGACCTGAAAACATACGACGAAACTCTAAACCTTCTAACTGCTCGTTTAGATCAGTTAATTCGCTTTGCGCTTCGTCAAAGGTATCTTGATCTTCAGCTTCTACAGCAAGCTCAAGTAAGCCTTCAACATCATCAGTACCGGCTACAAGGTTGTCGATTGTTTCAACAACAGCTTCTAATGCTGACTTTTCACGGCCAAGCGCTTGTGCGCGTTCAGGCTCATTCCACACGGCTGAATCTTCAAGCTCGGCGTTAACTTCTTCTAAGCGTTCTTGTTTAAGAGCGTAGTCAAAGGTACCCCCGAAGCAATTCAGTACGTTCGCGAATTTCCTTGATTTGATTAATCACAGGATTCACTTCAAACATGTACATCACTCCAAAATGGCTAGGTAATTGCGCCCCTTTAAATGGGATTTTCGCAATAAATTATCGTCAAATGATAAAAACGCCCGATTTTAACAAAAAACCGCGCGCTTTATTAGCATTTTATGCATGATATTACATATTTTTTAGTGTACTTTTTCAAGCTCTCTAACTATTAATTGCAGCGTAAATTTACCTCTAAACTCATTTATATCGAGCTGGTACGCTACTTTTACAAACTTCGCCTCAGTATCTGGCCATTCTTTTACATCAATACCAAAAGCAATGGCATCAACTAAACGACCAGATTGGTGCTTTAACACGAGCTTTAAATGCTTTTCGCCTACTATGCGCTGCTGTATTACTTCAAAGGTATGCTCAAACACCGGCTCAGGAAATTGCTGACCCCACGGGCCCGATTGCTTTAATAGCTGGGCAAACTCCATTGTAAAGCAGTCGTTTGGCAGCTCGCCGTCAGTAAACACAATACAGCGTTTACTTTCTTCACTCAGTTGCGCGCTAACAGCGGCATCAAACGCTTTTTTAAAGTTGTTAAAGTGCTGCTCGTTAATACTTAAACCAGCAGCCATTGCGTGGCCACCAAATTTATTAATTAAGTGTGGGTCGGCTGTATTAAGCCCTTCGAGTAAATCGCGCATGTGCAGCCCTTCAATAGAGCGGCACGAGCCTTTAATCTCACCGTTTTCGCCACCAGCAAATATAACGGTTGGACGGTGGTATTTTTCTTTTAAGCGACCAGCCAAAATCCCAATAACACCTTGATGCCAATCGTCTTGAAACAAACAAATAGCATCAGGGATGTTATCGTCGCTAAATGCGAGTCTATCAAGCACGGCTTGCGCTTCGGCTTGCATGCCTTGTTCTATTTCGCGCCTTGCAAAGTTTAAGCTGTCGAGCTCGCCGGCTATACTACGCGCTTGGTTTATATCGGTGCTGAGCAAGCACGCTATACCCAAACTCATGTCGTCTAATCGCCCTGCTGCATTTAAACGCGGCGCAAGTGAAAAGCCAAAGTCGCTTGCGCTTAAGCGCGCAGCATTGCGGTTAGCCACTTCAATAAGCGCGGTAATGCCTGGGCGTGTTTTACCACTGCGAATACGTGCTAAACCTTGGTGTACTAAGGTACGGTTATTTGCATCAAGTGCCACTACATCGGCAACCGTGCCAAGCGCTACAATGTCGAGCAAGTTAGCTAAATTAGGCGGTGGTTGTTGCTCAAAATAACCCAAATCTCGCATTACGCTTCTCAGCGCTATTAATAAGTAAAAAGCAACGCCAACGCCTGCAATAGATTTAGACGGAAAATCACATTCGTGCCTATTTGGATTTACGATTGCATCTGCATTTGGCAGCTGCTCACCTTGTAAATGGTGATCTGTTACCAGCACTTTTATGCCAACCGCTTTTAAAATATCAATACCGGCAATACACGATATGCCGTTATCTACGGTGATCACTAAATCAGGTTTTATTTGTACTATTTGCTCAGCAAGCGCGGGGCTTAAGCCATATCCTAAGCTAAACCTGTCAGGAATTAAGTAATCTAAATGCTTAAAGCCAAACATCTCAAGGCCTTGCATTAATGTTGCAGTGCTTGTTGCGCCATCGGCATCAAAGTCGCCAACTATTAATATTTGGCTTTGCGCTTTTAATGCTTCAATTAATAAGTCGCTGGCTTTGTCGATGTCTTTAAACAATTTGAAGTCGTGAAGCGTAGCTACGCTGTTATTTAGCTCTTCGGCATTGAATACATTGCGGTTAGCATAAATTTGTTTAATTACAGGGTGTAAATTACTCGGCAGATGCGAGTCGTCAACGTTTTCACGCGCAATGATTAGTTTTTTCATGCAGGGTTTTAACTTATTGAGTCGTATTAAAAAGACAAAAAAAGGCCATTAAGGCCTTTTTAATAATAACTAAGCGTTTAATTACGACGCTTTGTTAGCTTCTAATGCTGCTTTTAGTGCTGCTGCTGGCTGGTAACCAGGGATCATTGTACCATCTTCTAAAATAATAGCGGGTGTGCCGCTAATACCAAAGCTTTGACCTAATTGGTAATGCTCTGCAACCGGTGCGCTACAGCCTGCAACTACTTTAGTGCTTGTGCCCGATTTAGCTTCTGTTAGTGCTTCTTGCTGATCGCGTGCACACCATACATTCATTAAATCTGCGTAACCTGAACCTTGTAAGCCACCACGTGGAAACGCTAAGTACTTAACGGTAATACCCGCATCAAGTAAATCGTCTAACTCGCGGTGTAATTTACGACAGTAACCACAGCTAATGTCGGTAAATACAGTAATGCTGTGTTTTTCGTTTGGCGCTTTGTACACAATCATCGATTCTTCGTATTCTTTAAGACCTTCAACACGCACGCCATTTAATGCTTGCTCTGTTAGGTTATTACGATTATTTAAATCAATTAACGTACCTTGCATTAAATATTGACCGTCTGGACTTGCGTAAAGCACGCCCTTATTAGTAATCAATTCTTTTAAACCCGTTACTGGACTTGGATTAATTTGCTTTACAGTTACACCAAGCTCGGCAAATTTAGTAATAATAGGATCATTAGCATCTGGTGTTACAGCAACGCCATTTGCAAATGCACTAATACTTGTGCACAACATGGCACCTGCTAACATTAATTTTTTCATAACTTCTCTCTATCCTAAAAATACTTAATATATTGACCGGCTTAATGATATTTACTTTCAAACTTACGCACGCGGGTGATGCTCTGCGTGTACCGACTTTAACCGTTCATTGGCAACATGGGTATAAATTTGCGTCGTTGATAAATCGCTATGGCCCAACATCATTTGTACCACACGTAAATCTGCCCCATGATTTAATAAGTGCGTAGCAAAAGCATGGCGCATAGTATGGGGCGATAATGGAGACTCAACGGCTGCCAAAATAGCATAGTGTTTAATTCTATGCCAAAAGGTTTGTCGCGTCATGCCTACTCCGCGTTTAGATGGGAACACAAAATCGGTGGCATGTTTTATCATTTGCGCACGCCCACCCTTTAAAAATTGCTCAAGCCAATACATGGCTTCTTCACCCAGTGGAACTAAGCGCTCTTTATTACCTTTACCTTTTACAAACACCACTGCTTGGCGCAAATTAATTTGCTCCATGCGCAGTCCAACAAGCTCACTTACACGCAAACCCGTTGCATAAAGTAGCTCTAGCATGGCTTTATCGCGCAGTCCCATCGCTTCTTCGGTATTAGGCGCATTTAATAATGCCTCAACTTCGGCCTCTGAGAGTGTTTTAGGTAACGACTGCCCTGCTTTTGGCTGAGAAATATTTAGCATGGGGGTGTCGCTAATTAGTTTTTCGCGCACAAAGTACTGATAAAAACGCTTTAACGCACTAATACTACGTGCAGTACTGCGTGGTTTTAAGCCTAAATCGACTCGGTGCGCTAAGTAACTCTCTACATCAAGCCCTGTTACCGTCATTAAATTTTCGCCCTTTAAAAATAGGCAAAACTTATCTAAATCACTGCGATAAGCACTTAATGTGTTTTCGCTTACGCCTTGTTCTAAGTACAGGCTATCTAAAAAGGTTTCTAGGTAGTCGCTATTACTGCTCATACTGCTGTTATTTTCAAAAGAATCGTCAGATAGCGTTGTCACATTATGCTCTCATGCTTTGCTAAGGTATCAATTAAAAATACCTTACGGTAAACTTGAGCCTATCATATCAGGCAATTACACAGTGATAAATACGATGCAAATTGGTTTATTTTTTGGTTCTACTACGTGCTACACCGAAATGGCAGCAGAAAAGATTCGCGACATTATTGGTGCCGATATAGTTACCCTGCACAATATTAAAGACGAGCCACTAAAAAATGCAGAGCAGTATGACTTTATCATCTTTGGTATTTCAACGTGGGATTTTGGTGAAATACAAGAAGACTGGGAGTCAAAGTGGGACGACATAGCCGACGTAAACCTAAATGGTAAAACCATTGCTTTATTTGGCATGGGCGATCAACAAGGTTACGGGCAGTGGTTTCAAGATGCGCTAGGCATGCTACACGACGAAATAAATACGCAAACATTTACTCAACTTGGTTTTTGGCCAAACGACAGTAGTTACGAGTTTGAAGCTTCAAAAGCATTAACACCTGATGGTAAACAGTTTGTAGGACTCGCGCTCGACGAAGACAGTCAATACGAGCTAAGCGACGACCGCATTGCAACATGGGTTGAACAGGTAATGACTGAATACGGCGAAACGCTTTAATAAATAAGCTAATAAATAAAAAGCAAAAAGCCCGCAACTAGTTTAGTTGCGGGCTTTTTAATTAGGGCGTGTTGATCTTTGGTGGGTGAATTTGCAGCAGTATGTTTGGTTTTTAGGCAAGGCAGAGCCTATGTAGTGTGGTTATTCCCCATAAATAGGCGATAACGCAGCATAAATGCCAAACATGCACTGCCCTCTGGGTTCTTTCTAGGGGCGATCAACTCTTTGTTGCTCGGTTTTTACTTAGCCCACTAGGTTACAAACCTCGCGCCGCGATTTAATCGCCCCTAGATTGAACAAATTTCAATCCACAAAGGTCAACACGCCCTAGCAATATGAGTAATTTATTGAAACGTCATCACATTGGTTGTTTGTGGGTAGTACCCATCTGCCATAACAATGTACGGTAATAAATTACTTAACCATTTTTGCTGCACGCTTTCGCTATAGTTTAAGTAAAGCTTACCTTCGTGAATATAAAATGCTTCTGGGTCTATACCTACAGCGTTACCTTCATCAGCCATTGCATAAGCACACCAACCACCGTATTGCGGTGCATAACGTTTTGGGTTTTCTGCAAATGTCGTTTTGTTTTCTTCACTCGAAAAGTGCCAGTTGGCACCTAAATAACTAAACGTGTATTTGTCGCTGCCTTTAACGGCTTTATTTTGCGTAAAATAAGCAACGCTGTCGTACCCTTTAATAGCCGTGTTATTAAACCAACCCGTATTTACAGCATCATCCTTTGCATTTGCCCCACCGCTTATTAACAGTGCGCTAAGCATTATTAAAGCAACTATGTACTTAATCATCTTTTTTCCTTTATTATTTACTCAAAATTGAATGCCAATTAAATATAGCTGGCTTAGTGAGTAAGAAAGGCAAAGCGCAAAAATGATTTCAGTTAATACTTAATTATTTAACGCCCAGTGATTAAATAAGTAGTAAAACTTACTCTACTTTTAGCCAATATTGGTTTCGGTAAAAAAAGCCAATGTAGCCGCGTACTTCGAGCTTTTTACCTTCATCTTGCGGAGTTAGTTGTAAAGTGTAGGTTTTACCATTTGTTGGATCGAGTATTTCACCGTCTCCCCAAACACCATCATCTTGTGCTTTTACACCCGTGATTATAGTCATTCCTAAAATAGGCTGATCTTTTAACTCATCATCGCATTTACTACATATATCATTTTGTTTTGCCGGGTTAAGAATGGTTTCAACTTTGCCGCTCAATACACCGCTGGTTTGGGTAATACGTACATACGACTTAGCTTGGTTTGTATCCTCATCAATTGTTTTCCAAAGCCCTACAGGCGTAATAGCAGCAAACACACCTTGGCTTGCAAAAATGGTGGCTGCTAACGTGCTAAGTAATGCTAATTTATTTAACTTTTTCATTGTGTTGCCTTTTAAATTAAGTGGCCAATGGCTAAATCATATCAGGTGATTTATAAACACACACTATTAAAGCGCTGTACATAAAGCAAAAAACCTAAACTAATAATCATTAGTTTAGGTTTTCATATGAGCTTTTTTGCTTACTTTTAAAAACTACGAATTACTACACCTGAATTATTAAACTCAAATTTATTAATTTTTCCGCATTGCGCCATATGATTAGTACTTGTATAAGGTGCATTGTCTTGTGCAATGGCAGTCTCCCATCCTTGGCCATTTTTAATGAATGCTTTTAGTTCAAACCATCCATTAACCGCTTTACTGCAATCCATATCTACATCAAGCATCCAATAGTGTTCGCCCCATATATTTAAAGGTGTCACACCAAAACCATCTGTGTTTACCGTTTTTTCAGCGCCCCAACCTGCTGGCCAAACGTTCGTTGTCCAGTCGGTAGCAGAACCTTCTGCTTCGCTACTTTGCCCATTTTCTATACCATACCAATCAAGGTAGTTATCATTTGCTTTCCAAGGGCTTGTTGTGACATTTTTTAAATTGTTATGACGAATAGGCATTGCACACTCAAAATTACTTGTTTGGCAATTTCGACCAAGGTTTGCGTTTGCATAAGCGTGGTCAATTCCACCACGGATAAACATATCTTGTCCGCTTTGTGTTTGTGCATTAATAAAAATAACCGTTCGCTGCCAGTCACTTTCAGTGCTTGAGGCAGAACTGGTATTTAACTTGGCATTTTTATGAATTGCCATCGCATCCCAAGCGCCAATATTAAGATTAATAGTACCGTCGGAATTAACCGTTATAACCTCACCACTACAACTTTTAGCATCAGCTGACAGTTCGCCTTTTAGCACATTACAGTATTGCCCTGACGCCATATCGGTTTGCACAGTTGCAGTAAGTGTTGAGTCTTCTTTGTTAATAGCCATATGACCCGAGCTACCTCGGCCAAATGAAATTTGATTATTTGTGTTATCCCACCAATTTGTTACTGCCCAGTTGTCGGCGGTGTTATTTCTAAAATCGACCCCGCCTGCAATATATGACCAGCGATGCTCACACTTCCAATTACTCGCAAAACACTCTAAGTTACCATTATTATGTACCGGTACATTTGGCCCACCAGCATCTGTATCACCATGAAAATCATAACTCGACATTACTTTTGGATAACCGTACGGATAAGCCAACATAAATACATTGGCTAAGTCATATAAGCGGCCATCTTCAAAGGTAATAACATTGCCAGCGCCGCCGTGCCCGCGCTGATTGTCGTGATTGTCTACAAAAACCACCGCAGAAGAGCTTGGCATAAAGCCCCACCCTTCGCCAAAATTACTCAGCCATGCAAGCGAGCCGTTTCTAAAAGTGTTACCAAGCTCAGTGCTATATTTAAATTCAGTTACTAAACCTGTGCTTAAATATTCAGAGGCACCAACAGCCTCCCCACCTTGATCGATCACTTCTTGAAAAACCACTGGCGAGCCATTTACTTTGGCCATTAAACTTTGGATATCGCTTGCTGCAACATGTTTAGAAGCATCAAACCGAAAGCCTTTTACGCCAATAGCTTGTAAGTCGTTAATATATGCTGCAATGGTATTTTGCACATAGTTTGAAGCGGTATCTAAATCGGCAAGTCCAACGAGTTCACAGTTTTGTACTCGGTAGCGATCGTTGCCATAATCAGAGTTATTAATGGTACAACTTTCATGAAAATCTTGTGGGCTATAAATAGGAAAGCTTTTATTACCAAAGCTATTTCCCGCCGTGCCTGTGCCACTTCCTGCTGCCATATGGTTAATAAGCGTATCAACGTAAATATCAACCCCAGCTGCACTACAGCGATTTACCATATCGATAAACTGTGCACGGTTTCCGCCACGACTTTGCAGTTCATAACTTACTGGCTGATAACGTGCCCACCATTGGCTTCCTGTAATGTGCTCATTAGGTGGCGAGACCTGTACTGCAGCGTAGCCTTTTGGTCCTAGGTATTGCTCACATTCTTGCGCTACATCTTGCCAATTCCATTCAAACAAATGTACAAATGTGGTGGGCGTAGCAGTCGCAATGCCAGGTAAGAGCAACCCTAGGCTTAAACCTGCGGTGGTGATTATTTTATTGAGTTTCATAGTGTGTGATCCAATTGTTGAGCGAGCAAAACAACTACTCGATGTTATTTACAAGTGGTTAACACTAGATTGGTAATTGATTAAATAAAAACTGAATACGTATGCATAATAGGTAAATTATCCTTTATTACTAGATAACCTACATAACTAGGCAATTTACATTTTCAAATAAAATGCTTTGCACAGGGCTATATAATCAGCAGTGTAGGTATTATCTAAGTTTCTAATACACAGAATTGATGTTTCTATATCGCTTTTTACGTAGCTAAATGTCATTAAACTGCGGCTAATATCTTTATTGGGCGTGGCTTTTACTTGGCAGTGAGTATTTAAATAAAGCCCATTTTGAGTAGCAAGCTCAATAAATAATGCGCCTTCAATGCTTGGGAGTATTAAGCTAAAGCGAGAACCTCTATGGCTTAAATGTTTAAACGCATTAATTAACTCTTCAAAACTTAGGCCGTCGGTATGGCGTGCGGTATTACGCGCAGCATTATCGCCTTTTAAACTGTGATTAAAATACGGTGGATTAGAGATAACCACGTCAAATTTAACTTCACTACTAAAGCTTTGAATAGTTTGATGCGTAATACTTATTGTTGGCCACGGGCTATTAGCTACATTTTGTAATGCTTGGGTATAGGCGCTTTCGTCAATTTCTACCGCAGTTATATCAAGCTCACTACTGCGCTGCTTACACATTAGTGCTAGTAAGCCGGTGCCGGTGCCTATATCAAGTAATGACTTTGCACCGCTTAAATTAGCCCATGCGCCAAGCAAAATGCCATCGGTAGAAACTTTCATTGCACAGTGGTCGTGTTCAACTTTAAATTGTTTAAATACAAAACCAGACATTTTTTCACCTTTTCATTCACCAAGCGCAGCATAGCGCGTATAATCAGGGTAATTGTCCCTTATTTTAGACACTCTATGCAATTTTCTGAATTTGATCTTGATAACAAGCTACTCGATGCCATTAATAAAATGGGCTACGAGACGCCAACCAGCATTCAACAACAAGCTATTCCTGAAGCACTACAGGGGCGCGATATTTTAGCATCTGCGCCTACTGGTACAGGTAAAACAGCGGCATTTTTAATTCCGGCTATTCAGTACTTACTGGATTTCCCACGTCGTGACCCTGGTTTTGCGCGCGTACTCGTTATGACCCCGACTCGTGAGCTGGCTTATCAAATTCATGAACAATGTGAACTGCTAGCTAAACGCACACACCTAAAAATTGGTGTAGTAACAGGCGGAATTAACTACGGCACGCATAAAGAAATTTTTGAAAAAAATAACGATATTTTAATCGCCACACCAGGTCGATTAATGGAATACCTTGAAACCGAAAACTTTCATGCTGAACACGTAGAAATGCTTATTATTGATGAAGCAGATCGCATGTTAGATATGGGTTTCAAAAAAGAAATGAGCCGTATTTGTGACGAAGCTAAAAATCGTCGCCAATGTTTTTTATTCTCAGCAACACTTGAAGGTGACAGCGTAGAAAGGTTTGCTGAAAAAACATTAAACGACCCTGCTCTATTAGAAGCCGAATCGTCACGTAAAGAAAAAGCTAAAATTCACCAATGGGTACATTTAGCCGACGATTATCATCACAAACTTGAGTTATTAGTTAATACGCTAAAAAACCCTGACGTGACTAAAGCAATTGTGTTTGTTAAAACTCGCGAACGCTTAGAAACATTGATTGGTGAACTTACAACTAATGATGTAAAAGCAGCGTGGTTACGCGGCGAAATGCCACAAGACAAACGTATGAAAGCCATGGAAAACTTCCATAGTGGCAAAACAAGCATATTAGTTGCTACCGACGTAGCTGCACGTGGTATTGACGTGTCTGACATCAGCCACGTTATTAACTTTGATATGCCGCGTACTGCCGACGTATATGTACACCGTATTGGTCGTACTGGCCGTGCTGGTAAAAAAGGGATAGCAATATCGCTAGTTGAAGCACACGATATTGGTATTTTATATAAAGTAGAGCGCTACGTTGAACAAAAATTAAAACGCCGTGTAATTAGAGGTGTTGAGCCACAGCATAAAGAAGCTAAGCCACCAGCTAAAAAGCGTAAAGATCCAGTGAAAATGAAAGCCAAGAAAAAGGCTAAGGTTAAAAAGAAAAAGTAACCTAAAACATTTTTTATACTAAGCCGACTTTTGTCGGCTTTTTAATGCAAGCCTTGCAGGCTCTGCTGTTTGTACCTGTTACATATGTAACCCAAGCATGTAACTCATACTCATTTAAATGTAATTTTTGCCCACCTGAATTCCCACTTAATAAAATTCCCTTATATTTCATAGCGTTAATATTGGCACCGAAATTGTAACTACAAAGATAACCTAGCCGATGGAATTTCCATATTGTGGCTGCACTATTCACCGTAATGTAAGGATTAAGTTATGAACCGCTTCAAGTTAACTATCGCTTTAGTATCATTTTGTTGTTTATTTTTATTAGCTTGCGCTACAAAGGTAAGTGCAGCAACCAACATGGCCGTAGTAAGCAGTGTAGCCACTCAACCTAACTTACAACAAGCTATCACCAACACCCTACGAACTAATCCTAACCTAGCGTTAAGTGATATTCGTGTGCAGGTAAAAAATGGTGAAGTAGATTTATACGGTGAAGCACAAACTGGTTTTCAGCGCGCACTAGCTCAAAAGTTTTTAGAAAATATGGATGGGGTTAAAATCATTCGTAATAAAATTAGTGTTATTTAATACGCACCACATAAACTTATTTGTATAACTAATTCATAAGCGCGGCTTGTTACTCCAACACAAGCTGCGCTTTTTTATGTTTATTTTTTGTAGTTATTTCAATTTATCTAGTTGTTGAATAACATCACTTAATTTAAAACTACTTTTTTGTGAATTAAAACTTTCAACAAAAACTTCTTTAAAACTGCTTACCGTAGAATCTTCATTTAGCTCAAAAGGAAAACCCTTAAGTTCCTTTGTTTTTGGGTTAAACTTATAAACAAAATTGTCACCACTTAAACCCGCTGAAAAAACGTAATGATGATTATCAACCCATCCTGCCGCGCCATGAAATAGAGCAATATTTATTTTATCGTTTTTAGTATGTACGCCGACTTTAACTACATTATTTTTATTGAATGCGGCTTTTGTTATTTCTTTACTGGGGATAAACCAAAACCCTTTTGTATTACCCACAAACACAGCTAAATATTCATTATCAGGTGACCAAGTGATAACGTTACTTTCATAACTTTTTCTAGGGCATAAAACATCATCTGAGCTGCAAAACTCTCGTAACTTCTCTTTTTCAATATATGCCGCTTTATTTGGTAAGATTAATGTAGAGGTAAGGTTTTTGTTTTTATCGAGAAAAAGTATTTCAGCGATATTGTTATCTATATTTAATTTATAACTCACATCATATTTAGCATTATATTCGTTACCTACTGAAATAAAGCTAATAACTAGGCTTGAAAATAAAATTATTTTTGTAAACCATTTAATCTTTAACTTCATTTGTTTGTAACCCTAATATCTAAAAAAATACACCTTGTATAACCAATAATTGCATAATAAATAGATAAAAGGGAAACTTACCTTATAAAAAATACGTTACAAAATCTGCTGGAGAAAATAATTAATGAATAAAGAAAAGTGACTTGAACTAATTAAAAAGCGCATTTTTACTCTGTAAAAATGCGCTGTTGGTAAGTAACTATTTCCCAATCCTTTTACCTAATGAGCTTTAACTAAATCACTCACTTTGGCTAGAGTCAGCACCGTCGCTACTGTCTTTATTTGATGACTGCTGGCTTATTTTATCGCTAATCATGGCATCGAGTTTTTCGCCCCCTTTAATACCAAAATCTAAAGTGCGAATTGGGAATGGAATGCTAATGTCCGCCTCGTCTAGTGCTTGCTTAACGGCAACTATACCTTTATGGCGTACCGTCATAAAGTCAGGCTCGCCTGGGTATTTAATCCAAAACCACACCAGTAAGTTGATGCTGCTGTCACCAAAGCCTTCAGCGTATACGGCGGTTTCGTCTTTGCGTATTACAAAGTCAAATTCGTTAATTTTTTCGACTATAACGTCTTTTGCTTTTTCTATGTCATCGCCGTACGAAATACCTACAGGTACTTCTATACGTCTTATACCTAGCGTGGTGTAATTTTTTAGTACATTTCTAAATAAGACTTTGTTTGGTACAAGTATTAGTTGCCCGTAAAAGCTCTCTATTAGCGTGTTACGTAGGTTTATAGAATGTATCGAACCAAACACATCATCCGTTTCTATTACATCCCCTGTTTTAAATGGCTTACGTACACCCATTGCTATACCTGCAATTAGGTTTTCGGTCATGTCTTGAAACGCAAAACCAATGGCTAAACCCACAATACCCGCACCAGCAAGTAGCGAAGTAACGGTGCCTTTTAAGCCAACAAAATCGAGCGCTATAAATAAACCTATGCACAACACAATAACTTTAAAAATTGACGCCATTAAGTCGGCAATTTGTTTTGAGTCGAGTGAGCGGCGTAATACGTTTTTCATCAGCTTGCCAGCAAAGCGTGCCAATATTGAAAACACAATTGCGATCAGTATCGCAACTATAAAATTAGGGATATGACTTATTACAACATCAAACCACCCTCCGAGCTTTTCTTCTATTAGTTTTTCGGCTTCGTCAATTGACGGAATGCTGATCATTTTATTTGCACCTATTTAATTAGTGTTCTCATTAATATTAGATGAGATTGCAAATATAACGCCAACATCAAAAAAGCCATGCAATGCATGGCTTTTAAATTTTTTATTTAAGCTTATAAACCTAATTTTGTTCGTCGCGCATAAATACCGGCTCAAGCTCTTTAACTGTTGCCTCTGGGCTAAAGTAATAACCTGCTACCGTAAACTCTTTAAGTTGGCTTAACTGCGTTACTTTATTTTCGATAATGTAGCGCGCCATCATGCCGCGTGCTTTTTTAGCATAAAAGCTGATTACTTTATATTGACCGTTTTTACAATCTTTAAAGTGAGGGGTAATAATTTGTGCATTTAATGCTTTTTTATCTACCGCTTTAAAATATTCATTTGAAGCAAGGTTAACTAAATATTGTGCGTCTTGCGCTTTTAATACGTCGTTTAATTTATTCGCTATTACGCTGCCCCAAAACTCGTATAAGTTTTTGCCACGCGAGTTTTCAAGCTTGGTGCCCATTTCAAGACGGTAAGCTTGCATTAAATCAAGTGGTTTTAATAAGCCGTATAAACCTGAAAGTATACGTAAATGGTTTTGTGCGTAATCAAGCTCGCTAGCTTTAAGCGTACTTGCATCTAAACCGCCATATACATCACCATTAAAGGCAAGTGCGGCTTGTTTAGCATTACTTTGTGTAAACGGCTGAGACCACTCACTAAAGCGTGCTGCGTTAAGCCCAGATAGCTTGTCGCTAATTTTCATTAAACTGCCAATTTGCGCTGGTGTTAGTTCACGGCATACTTTCATGAGCTCTTCGCTGTGCTCTAGTAATTCAGGCTGAGTGAACTTGTCTGTTGCGGGTGGCGTTTCGTAATCAAGATTTTTTGCAGGTGAAATAACAGTGATCATAGTTAGCTATTGACTTGTAATTTATTTAGTGTCAATTTCAACATTAAATGAAACGAAAAGCACGTTTTGTTTAAATAAATCCTCTCTTAATAACCCATGCATTACCGTTTTTTTATTGATCAGGACATAAGACCTATCAAGCATTGTCACACTGTTGCAGTATGGATTGTATATATTAAGAGTGATTAGATTTTTCTTTTAACTTGCTTGGAATGAGGAAAGCAAATGACTTCAGCTCTACAAAGGCTAAAACAACATTCATCTATCGTAGCCGACACTGGTGATATTGAAGCTATTAAAAAGCATCAACCAGAAGATGCAACTACAAACCCGTCGCTTTTATTAAAAGCGAGCGAGATTGAAGCATATAAGCCTTACCTAGATAAAGCTTGGAGCTATGCAAAAGAAACCGAGCAAGAGCCGGCTAAACAACTTGAATTAGCATGTGATTACTTTGCCGTATTACTTGGTAAAGAAATTAGCGCTATTGTACCTGGTTATATTTCTACTGAAGTAGATGCACGCCTTTCGTTTAATACGCAAGCTACGATTGATAAAGCACATACCCTACTTAGCCTTTACGAAAAAGAAGGTGTAAGCAAAGACAAAATTTTAATTAAAGTAGCGTCTACATGGGAAGGTATTAAAGCCGCTGAGCAGCTAGAAAAAGAAGGGACTAAATGTAACCTTACTTTATTATTTAGCGATGCCCAAGCCCGCGCGTGTGCCGATGCAAACGTATTTCTAATTTCGCCATTTGTTGGCCGTATTTTAGATTGGCACGTTGCTAACGGTATGGAAAAACCAACCGATCCGCTACAAGATCCAGGTGTTCAGTCTGTACGCAGCATTTTTGAATTTTACAAACGCCATGACTACAAAACAGTTGTGATGGGTGCAAGTTTCCGTAACACAGGCGAAATTATTGCCCTTACTGGTTGTGACAAGCTAACTATTAGCCCTAATCTTTTAGAAGATTTAGGTAACCTTGAAGGCGCACAAGAATATTTGCTTGAAAGCGATGTTCCACAAGAGCCAAAACCAGAGCCATTAACAGAAGCACAGTTCCGTTGGTTACATAACCAAGATGCTATGGCTACTGAAAAACTAGCTGAAGGTATTCGCTCTTTTGCTGATGCACAAGAACAACTAGAGGCGCGCTTTAAAGCAATGTAATTTGCTATAATCGTGTTTTAAAGACGTCGCAATAGCGGCGTTTTTTTATGCCTAAAATACGCTACCCCTCTATATAATCTTCATATCGACTTCATATAATCTTCGTATAAACCTTCATCAATTAATCACACTTATGTAACATAACTGTCACTTTTTTATTCTATTTTAACTAGGCCTGTGGTATAGGTATTCTTGAGGTCAATAAAATCAATAGGAGAAGTTCATGGATAGCCTAAACGATATATTAGAGATATTAGAAGGACCAGATACAACAAGGAAAACCTCTCAGAAAAATAAAAAAAGAAAATGGCGTGAAATAGAAGCAATAAAAGACAAACAGCGCCTACGTAAAGAACTACAAGAACTAGACTACTTTACAGACAGTATTGCAATTGAAGAGCTCGACTTTTAATTCAATACGCCCCAACTAAACAAAAAGGCTTCCGATATATGGAAGCCTTTTTTAATGCGCTGAAAATAGCTGCATGAGATAAATTTATTATTCAGAGCCCAGGTTATTTACACCTGCCAGTTAATCGGTTTTTCATCTTGGGCTTGTAATAGCTCATTCGTTTTTGAAAAATGCTGACAGCCAAAAAAGCCTCTATGCGCCGAAAGCGGCGATGGGTGCGGCCCTTTTAAAACATGATGGCGAGCGCTATCTATGCCTTTACCTTTTTTTTGTGCATGTGCACCCCATAAAATAAATACCACACCTTCGCAGTGTTTATTAATATGCGCTATTACATTATCGGTAAATTGCTCCCATCCTAAATGCTTATGAGAATGCGCTTGCCCTTGCTCAACGGTCAATACTGTATTGAGTAAAAACACGCCCTGATCTGCCCAGCTTTGCAGGTACCCGTGTTCAGGAACAGCAAAACCGCTGATATCGACAGCTAACTCTTTGTACATATTTTTAAGCGACGGCGGCAGCTTTTTTACATCAGGCAATACCGAAAAACACAAGCCATGCGCTTGCCCTTCTCCGTGGTATGGGTCTTGTCCTAAAATTACAACGCGGATGTCATTTAGTGCTGTGGCATCAAAAGCACTAAATACTTGAGGTTCAGGCGGATAAACAGCAACACCTTCATTGCGGCGATTAGCCACATACTCTAACGTTTCCTGCATGTAAGGTTGCTGTAATTCACTTTCTAAAAATGTAGCCCAATCGCTCATTGTGTACTCTTAATCTGTTTACGTGATGCGTCTATTTTATCACACATATCCGCGAGTCCATCTAGCATGCGCGGAGTAAAACGATGTAATAAATCGGCATTTACGCTAATAAATTGATCATTTTTAACGGCGGGCACTTCTGGCCACTTTTGCCAATTAACAACCGGCTGTGGTGTTTTTGATTTTTCATCAGGGATAATAATAACTTGTGGCTTAGTAACAATGACATTTTCGATACTAATTTGCGGGTAATCTGTAACGCTCTGTGCAAATACATTGCTTACATGGCATGTTTCAATCAGTTGGCTTATCCATGTATTTTTACTTACTGTCATCATGGGCTCAGCCCATAACTGATAAAATCCGGTAATATTTCTTTTATCTTGCTGGCTTTTAATAATCGCGTTTAGTTTTTGTGTAAATGCGCTTGCTGCTTGTTGGCTTTGCTTAATGTTCCCTGTAAATTCCCCAAAAGTAAGTAACTCGTCGGCTACACCAGCGATTGTGGTCGGGTTACTTAAATATACTTTTATGCCCAAGCGCTCTATTTGGGCTAAATCTTCGCTTTGATTTCCGCTTTTCCACGCAATTACTAAATCAGGTTTAAGCGCTAACACTTTTTCAAGCGAGATGCCGTAATAACCCCCTATGCGCTCAATACTTTGGGCTTCACTTGGGTAGTCGGCGTAATCAACCGTGCCCACAATATTATCGCCCGCCCCTATGGCAAATAGGTTTTCGACTATATGTGGTGCAAGCGCGATTATTCGCAGTTTTTTAGAATCATTAACCTGCTCTGCAAGTGCACTGCCCGATACACTAAAAAGCAGTAGCCCAATAAAAAACGCTTTAAACATTAGTAATCAAACCCTTCGAGCGCTTTTATGCCTGAGTCGAATGCGTGTTTTACATTACGCACTTCGCTTACTGTGTCGGCAAGGTCGGTTAAAGTACGATGCGCTGCACGCCCTGTAATAATAACTGACTGCATTGGTGGGCGGTTATTAAGCGCCGTTACTACTTCATCTAAATCAACGTAGCCGTAGGTCACCATATACGTAAGCTCATCGAGTAATACTAAATCAATACTGCTATCAGCAAGCATGCGTTTTGACTCTTGCCATGTTGCTTGGGCGGCTGCGGTATCGGCTTCTTTATTTTGTGTATCCCAGGTAAAACCGGTGTTCATTACAACAAACTCAACACCTGCACCTTGTAATAAATTACGCTCGCCACATTCCCACGTACCTTTAATATATTGGCAAACAGCCGCTTTTTTACCATGCCCTACGCAACGTGCTACAACGCCAAAGCCCGAAGTTGATTTACCTTTACCGTTACCGGTAATTACCTGAAAAATACCTTTTACATCTTGCGCGGCTGCAACACGTGCATCCACTTGTTCTTTTACTTTTTGTTGGCGCTGCTGGTGCTTATCATTGTTTTGTTCAGTCATTATTGTGCCCTTCATAAATCGAGATAATTTGCTGTATGTTTAAATGCGTTTCACACATGGTTGCTAATCGTTCTAACTGCTGCTCACGGTGAGCGGCAATACTAATTGGGTTAATTGAGGCGCTTGGTTTTACCCATTTTAAAATTTGCGATGTAGCATCGGCTTCATCAAATAAACCATGTAAATAGGTGCCCGCAATGGCGTTATCATCACTAATAAAGCCATCAAACGTAAAACCATGTGGGTGGTTTTCATCAAAGGTTAAAAATGGCTTATCAAGCGCTGCACCTTGGCTAATTCCTGCATGTATTTCGTAACCACTACAGGGTGTTTGTTGGTTATTTAAAAGCAGTGTAGCGGTTATTTTAGTTAATACTTTTTGCGCTGTCAGCGTGGTTTCAAAGTCGCATAGAGCAAGCCCATTCACTTGTTTTAATGACGATTCAATACCATCGGGATCGTTGAGCGTATTGCCTAGCATTTGCATACCGCCACAAATACCAAGTACTTTGCCACCGTAGCGTAAGTGGCGTTTAATTTGAGTGTCCCAACCTTCATTTTTCAAAAAATTTAAATCACCCAGCACATTTTTACTGCCTGGGAGAATTATCAGATCAACATCTGGGATCGTTTGGGTATGGCGCACATAATTTATATTAATGTTTGGGTGCAAACGCAGTGCATCAAAATCGGTGTGGTTACTAATGTGGGGAACAAGTAGCACTGCAATATTAATTGTGGCGTTGGTTACGTTATTATCAATTGCGACGGCGTCTTCAGCGTCAAGCGCGAGGTCGTGCAAATAAGGTAATACGCCAAGTACGGGTTTGTTTGTATATTTTTCAAGCCAATCTAGCCCGCCTTGCAGCAAACTTATATCGCCTCTAAAGCGGTTTATAACAAAGCCTTTTACGCGCGATTGTTCTGACTCGCTTAACAACGCAAGTGTACCTACCAAATGTGCAAACACACCACCTTTATCAATATCGGCAATAATAATGACAGGGCAATCTACCTCTTCGGCGTAACCCATATTGGCAATATCGTTTTCACGCAGGTTTATTTCAGCAGGACTCCCCGCTCCTTCAACAAGGAGTAAATCAAAGCGTTTAGCTAAGCGGTTATGTGAGGTAATTACTGCATCCATCGCCACTTTTTTATAGTCGTGATATTTGCCCGCTTCCATATTGCTAATGGCTTTTCCGTGAATAATCACTTGTGCGCCCGTATCGCTATTAGGTTTAAGTAAAATAGGATTAAAGTCTATTTCGGGCTCTACTTTAGCCGCTATTGCTTGCAAAGCTTGCGCACGACCAATTTCGCCGCCATCTTTTGTTACTGCGCTATTAAGTGCCATATTTTGTGGTTTAAAAGGCGCAACCTTTACCCCTCGCTTAGCAAATACCCTGCAAAGGGCTGCAACTAGGGTACTTTTACCTGCGTCGGAAGTAGTGCCTTGCACCATTAAGGTTTTCATGGAATTACACCCTTCGCTTTCTAAAAAACAATAAACTTAAAAAGAACACGCTACCAATAGCAGCAGTAATAACGCCTACGGGTAACTCTTGGTTTTTTAGCAAGGAGCGCGAAAGTACATCAACCCACACCATAAATGTACCGCCCACTAAGCTGGTTACTAGCAATCCCGCGATGGTGCCTTGGGAGATAAAAAAGCGCACAATGTGCGGTACCATTAATCCTACAAACCCAATACCACCACACATAGCCACCAGCACAGCGGTAATTAATGAGCTCAAAACTAGCATAAGTATTCTAAAGCGCTGGACCCTAACACCTAATGTAATTGCGCTTTCATCGCCAAGTAACATGGCATTGAGCTGCCTTCTATAGCTCAGCATTACAAACGTACACAATGTAATTACCAATAAAGGTAACCAAAGCGTAGCCCACTGCGCACGAGCAAAGCTGCCCAGTGTCCAAAATAAAATAGCGGCTACCGCCTGAGGGTCGCTCCAATAAAGCAACAAGCTGGTAAACGCACTAAATAAAAACGACAGAGCAACACCAGCTAATAGCATTGATTCTACCTGTGCACTTTGCTGCCTACCTGCAATAAGTATTAATAAACTCATAGCGAGTAAGCTGCCCAGCAGTGCTGCTGCCGATAGCATAAAGCCTGCGCTAATGCCTGCTAGCGCCATAAGTAACACCACGCCAAATGAGGCACCCGACGATATACCAAATAAGTAAGGATCGGCTAAAGGGTTGCGCGTTACCGTTTGTAAAATAAGCCCCGCAATTGCTAAGCCGGAGCCTGCTAAAAAGGCGAGTAATGTGCGTGGCATTCTTAGCTCGTAAATAATACGCGTATTAAAAGACGCATCATTTGAGAGTAAAAAACTATTAAGTACGTCTTGAAGTGAGGTTTCTGCTGCACCAAAACTAAGTGCTGCAAATAAGCTAAATAAAGCAGCTGCAGCACTTATAAATAGCGCAAGTGAGTGGCGAGTATTAACTGCGCTCATATTATTTGTAACCATAAAAGTAAGTGATATGAGGGATGCTATTTCCCGACTTCGATATTTGCGGGTGATTATTTACTTGGGCGCAGACACCAAAAACCTCGCCTAGCATGTTTTCGGTTAATACCTCACTTGGCGTGCCTGTATGTGTAATTTCACCATTTTTAATAACCACTAGTTCATCGCACATTGCAGAGGCTAAGTTTAAATCATGAAACGATGCAAATACCGTTACACCCAACGATTTAGCAAGCTCCATAACCTGTATTTGGTATCTAACATCTAAATGGCTAGTTGGCTCGTCCATTATTAACAGTTGAGGTTGCTGGACTATGGCGCGGGCTATCAAGGCACGTTGCTTTTCACCGCCCGAAAGTGACTCAAAGCTTTGCTCACTATGATCTACCAACCCGACTGTATTGATTGCTTGAATGATTTTTTGTTTATCAATGTTAGTTATTGAGCTAAATAGCGATTTATGAGGCGTTAGCCCAAGCGCAATAACATCAAATACGCTTAAGTTAAATTGCGACGGGGTTTCTTGTAAAACAACCGCTACTTTTTTTGCGTACTCATCGCTTTTTAGCTGCCAAATGTCGGTGTTGTTAAACTCTACAATGCCATCACTAGGTTTATTAAAACGATATAGACAACGCAATAAACTCGATTTACCTGCGCCATTAGGTCCAATTAAACCAACAAATTTACCTGTAGTTATTTTAAGGTTTATTTTTTTGAGGATCGTTTTATTGCCAATACCCCACGATACGTTTTTAACGTTTAGTAATGGTATATTTAATGGCGTTTGAGTGTGCAATAGTCAGTCCTAGATAGGGTTAAACTCACCAAAAATGCGATAAAAATACTAATGCACTACAAGAAAAAATGAGTAAACCCGCTCGTTAAAAGAATTCATACCAATTACATTAAATTAGTGATTTATTATAGCGACAAATAAATAGCTTAATAACAAGGCGGAAATTATGACATATAGTTGTTATCACTAATTGCTCCCTGCATTGCTCTGCATCCATGCAGTCGTATATCAATAATTTTTAACTAAGTTAGTAAGTTATTTAATTCGCTAGAAAGATCATGTTTTTAATAAAATTGGTATTATACCATTTGTATCTGACTTACAGCTCAGCTGCTTACAGTTGCGGGAACAGTCGAGGACTCGCACCTCATTCCAAATGAAGCTCTATTATGGGCGGCTAAGTAAATAATTTAAAGCAAAAAAAACCGCACTCAAAAGAGCGCGGTTAAAAAGGGAGTGTTTTAACTAATCGTTAAAACTTGTATTCCATACCTAAGCCTACGTAGTCTTGGTCAACGTTGTTGTCCATATCGAAGCTTGAATAAAAACCAAATACTTTAATATTTTTATTTAATTTGTGATCAAGACCAACTGAAATTGCTGACTTATCGTCGCTGTCGTCAAAGTCCATATCTTGGTATTGCACTTTAAATGTGTTGTTACCCATGCTGTAAGCAGCATTTAGCAAGTAACCATCCGCTTCTGCGCTGCCATCTACTGCTTCTTGTGTTTGGTACATTGCGCCCAATTTAAAGTTTTCAACTTTACCTTGGATTGATGCACGCACTACATCATAGCCATTTACTTCGCTATCGGCTGCAATAGAGGCGTATACCGCGCTCTTTTTAAGTGCCACGTCACCGTATGTCACCGCCATTGAATAGCCGTTATCAGCGTCTACATCGTCTTCAGCTACAAAAGTAGCAAGTACTTTAAAGCCTTCGTATGAGTTTGATGAATAACTAACTGTATTTCCTAAGCGGTTTTCACCTTTAAATACATTTTTAATGTCGCCTTCAAGATCGTTAAATAAATCTAACTTACCTTGAGATTGTTTAAGCGCAGTATCGTTACGACCAATAACCACTTGGCCAAACGCACCTTTTAAACCAACGTATTGGTTACGCGCAGAAATATTGTCGTCGTTATCGCCTTTTGAATCAGCATCAGACACATCCACTTGAAACTCAAACTTATATACCGCTTCTAAACTATCATTTATTTTTTCAGAACCTTTAACACCAAGACGAGATGCATTACTTTTTATCTCAGTAAAAGACCCTTCGCCATCATCAGATGATTGCACTGTTACATTCGCCTTACCGTAAATGTCTACATCAGCAAGTGCATTAAAAGATAAACCACTTAATAGTGCTAAGCATAAGCTCGATTTTACAAATTTCATGTTATTTCCTTGGATAATCACAAAAGACTAATTTTTAAAACTGCTGCATTTTGTCACCGCTAAATGACAGTAATATTACAATGGAAATATTAATGTCTTTTTTTATTAATAAAAATGCATTAAATGTGAAATCAAAATAACATGAAAGCTTAATAAACGGCCGAACTTACTTACCTTGCTTTAATGACAAGCTTGGCGTCATTTGCGAAAGTAAATTAACTAAGGTTTCTATTAGCTCTTTTTGCTCGTTGTCTCTGTGATACGCAATAAATACGTCTCTTGAGGTGTTTTCTACCCCTTTAACATGAAACAACTCACCTTTTTCTAAATGCCCTTCTACCAATACTTGAGGTATAAACGCACTGCCGCCACATTGCAGTATTAAATCAAGTGCAATACGTCCTGTGCTAGTTCTAAAATAAGGAGGGGTTTTTCCAGTAAACTGGCGTGCATGCCAAAGTGAGAAAGTAGTTCCCCAATCAACATATACATACTGATTATCAAAAAAGTTTTCGTTCGTTGCAGTGTCGTATCCGCTTACTGGAATGATTGGCAACTCACAGATTCGCTCTACTACTAACTCGTCTACTTTTGGTGGATCAAACAATATTGCCAAATCAAGCGTGCGTTCTAATAACAGCCGAGTGCTTTCTTGTTGTGCTTTAACTTCTGCGACTAATGACACGCCCGGCATCGCCGATACAATATTTGTTATACCAAACTGTAAAAAAGCATCCCAAATATTAGGCGTTCCTGCTAAGCTAATTTGCTTATGCATATTGTCGGCAAGTGCAACATCGACTTTGGCCCGCTGCATGCCCGTAATAATCATTTGTGCATGGGGTAATAAACGCTCGCCAGGTGCTGTAAGTTGAATGTTATTACGCTGGCGAATAAACAAATTAACACCAAGTCCTTGCTCTAATTGGCGAATTCTAAAGCTCACTGCAGACTGCGTAATATAAAGGTTTTCGGCCGCTTTACCAAAGTGACGCGTACGCACTACCTCAACGAATGTTTTTAATAAATCGATATCCAATTTTTTATCCTCACGATAAAAATAATTTGTTTAATAAATTGCCAAACTTGCATCATACTCCAGCTAATTACTAAGGTATGAGGATAAAGCTATGAGCAATAACATTTCATTACTACGCCAAGCATTTGTTAGCCAACGTCAATTTTATGATGATCAAAACTTTCCACGAGGCTTTAGCCGCAGCGGAAACTTCACCTTATTAGAAGCCAGCATACTTGAACAACACGGAGTTGTTTTAAAAGGCTTATACAGTAAAACAATTGAGCCGCAAAACGAACACCAAGAACAGTTTGTAGCAGTCGTAACTGGCTCACAAGAACCTACCAACCCAATCGAACGAGCTTGGGTAAAATACTTAAAACTAACGACTTGCAAAACTAAGTTTCATACTTTATTTGGCCGCTCAAAAATGTCAGGGCCGGCACCGATTAGCCAAGAGTATTATTCAGAAGCGGATAATCTGTAAGTACTTAAGTTATTTGCTTTTTTGCGTTTTAACAGTTACAACTTGTATAAGCAAATATTTTTGCAAAATATAAACAGGGTTGTTCCGTGACGCGAAAAATACTAATAGTTGAAGATACACCTGCAATGGCGCGAGTGCAAAAGCACATCGCGCTTAAGGCTGGTTATGAAGTTGATATAGCTGAGTCATTAGCGCAAACAAAAGAGCTTATAAGTAAAAATAGCTATTTTTGCGCTGTAGTTGACTTCATATTACCTGATGCCCCATCTGGTGAAGCTGTACCTTGTACTATTAATGCAGACATTCCAACTATTGTAATGACGGGCAATATTGATAAAAAAACTCGCGACACTGTAGAAAAATACCCAATCATCGATTACATCATTAAAGAAAACAAACAAGCATACCAATACCTCGAAAAACAATTGCATCGCTTACCCCGCAACGAAAATGTAAAAGTACTGGTTGTTGATGACTCTAAATCGACTCGCCGATACATTTGCAGCCTATTAGTTCGTCACAAATATCAAATTATTGAAGCACAAGACGGAAAAGAAGCATTAAAAATGCTCGAAAATTCACCCGACATTTCAGTCATCATTACTGATAACGAAATGCCAAACATGAATGGTGATGAGTTATGTAGCGAAATTCGCCGCTTATATAGCAACGACGAAAAAGCCATTATTGGTATTTCGGGCTCTGACTATGTAGGGCTTTCTAGTTTATTTTTAAAAAATGGCGCAAACGATTATTTACATAAACCTTTTAATAGCGAAGAGTTTTACTGCAGGCTTAGTCAAAACGTCGATATGTTAGAACTTATAGCCACTATAAGGCGACAAGCCAACACGGATTATTTAACCAATTTACCAAATCGTCGTTACTTTTTTGAAGAAGCTGAAAAATCATTAAAGCAAATAAAACATACTAAAGGTGATGGTGCTTTAGCTATGCTTGATATTGATCACTTTAAATCAATTAACGATACATACGGGCACGATGTTGGCGACGAAGTATTAAAAGGACTCTCTATTTGCTTTAGTAAATATTTTAAAAAGTATTTAGTAGCCCGCTTAGGTGGTGAAGAGTTTGCCGTTTACTTTGCAAATGCGGATAAACAAGAAGCACTAAAAAGACTTGAAGGTTTTAGGTACTTTATAGAAATGAATAGCCAGGAGTTTAGTAAAGCTAAAATAAAATTCACCATTTCTATTGGTTTTGCAAACGGGCCTGTTTATCAAATTGATGAATTATTAAAACAGGCCGACTTAAAGCTTTACGACGCTAAAGAATCTGGTCGTAATAAAGTAGTTAGCTAGCAGCTCTATTAGCTTAATTATACTTCTGCGGCTGTAATAGCCGCTTTTTTACGTTTGCGCGATTGATGGTAAGAGTCCCAACTAAAAATAGCCAGTGCACTCCAAATACATGCAAATGTTACTACACGCTCTGCATCAAACACTTCACCATAAAACACCACAGCTAGTATAAACATTAGGCTTGGCCCAATATACTGAAAAAAGCCTAATGTAGTGTATTGCAAACGCTTAGCGGCGCCAGTAAAACACAGCAGTGGTAATGTAGTTACAATACCTGCACTAATCAGTAATGCATTAGTATGCCAATCGTTAGCTGGCAGGCTTGATGTTGCAGAAGGTGCCATTAACCACCAATAAATGAGTGCAACAGGCAGTAATATAAGTGCTTCAAGCAAAATGCCTGGCAAGGCTTCAACGGGTAGTTTTTTACGTAACAAACCATAAAGCGCAAACGATATAGCTAATGAAAATGCCACTACCGGAAACGAGCCAAAACTAATTAGCTGCAGCACAACACCGGTAAAGGCAAGTGCCACTGCTACACCTTGAAACTTACGCAGGCGTTCACCTAAAAAGAGCATACCCAGTAATACATTTAAAAGAGGGTTTATGTAATAGCCCAAACTCGCATCAAGCATATGGTTATTATTTATAGCCCATATAAATAAACCCCAGTTAAACCCTAGTAATGTTGAGGTAATAACAAGCATAAGCAAAAGCTTAGGCTGAACAATAATGCGTTTAACTTTATCCCAATACTTTAAAACACTTACTACTAGCACTAAAAATACAACCGACCAAACAACCCGATGCATTAAAATTTCAAAGGCAGAAACATGCTGAATTAACTTAAAATATATTGGCGCAAGGCCCCACATAAAAAAAGCAAGACAAGCAAAAATAGCACCTTTACGCTGCTCAGTATCAATCGACATAATAAACACTTAGTGATTTAAAAGGCCGCTAGTTTACTTCCCATACACGTTTTATCCAACTAAATACGTGCCTGTCCCAAAAGCAATTTGAACAGACTGCTCGTTATGTAATTCCATTCGACAAACACACACTTTATTACCTGAGCGAATAAGTGTGGCACTCGCTGTAAAGCTCTCTCCTTTACCAGGGCGCAAATAATCGGTGCGCAAGTCGATAGTCCCAAGCGTGGCTAATTTTGTTTGCACACTTCCTATATCTAAATCGGTGAGCTTATCAATCACGCTTGCTGCAGCGAGCATACCGCCTACATTATCAAGTACGGCTGAAATAACACCACCGTGCAGTATTTTTTGCGCAGGGTTACCAATGAGTACATCCTGCCACGGAAACGTAATTTTGGCCTGTTCAGGGCTCAACGACTCAACCGATATTTGTAAAAACTGGTTAAACGGCATGCCATTTACAAATAATGCGCCCACTTGTTCAATTAACATTTCTTTATTCATTATTATTCTCTATGTTTAAACTGGTACGATGAGTAAAGCATAACTTAAGCAAAACTACGAGGCTCTAGTTAAATCATTTACTTAGCAACCTAACTTTAAGAAAGCAGATCTATCTTAATAAGCGGTTTCAACACTACCAGAGTTTAATTTACTTACAATAGAGTTGAAGTTAATACCAATTAGCTTAATTAAGTGATCTATCTGGAGGTAAGAAAATAGTGTCTATAACAAGGCAAAAAACTCGTTATTTAGTTGTTCTATATCAGAAATTTTCAACGCAGCTAGCGTCAGATTTGATCCCTCAAATTGATTAAGTAGTATTGCGGATTGGTATAAGTAACTCAGCTAAAGACATCTCACTAAAAAACCACTAAAATACCCGCCAATGAATACATCAACACCACCTTCTAGCACCCTTGTGCGTAAACCCGAAACTGTCCTCAAACAAGTGTTTGGCTACAGTGAATTTCGCGACGGCCAAAAAACAGTTATTGATGCTGCTATTAACGGCCAAGACTCGCTTGTATTGCTCCCTACTGGCGGCGGAAAATCGGTTTGCTATCAAATACCCGCTTTAGTACTCGAAGGCGTAACTATTGTTATATCTCCGCTCATATCGCTAATGCAAGATCAGGTAAGTCAACTTCAAGCACTTGGGGTTAAAGCCGCTTACGTAAATAACAGCTTAGCGCGAGAAGAGCAGCAATTGGTGTATCAACAGCTTCATCAGGGGCAAATTAAGCTTTTATATGTGGCACCTGAAAAAGTATTACAACGCGAATTTTTAGAGCGTTTATCGCATTTAAATGTAAGCTTATTTGCCATTGACGAAGCGCATTGTGTGTCGCATTGGGGTCACGATTTTAGGCCTCATTACTTTCGCTTAAACGAATTAAAGCAACGTTTTGCACATGTACCCATGATGGCGCTCACTGCAACTGCCGATAAAGCCACCCGTTTTGATATAGTTGAGCAACTAAAATTACAACAGCCTTATATTCATACTGGCAGCTTTGATCGCCCCAATATTCGCTACACCATAGAAGAAAAATTTAAACCTATGGTGCAACTACTTCGCTACTTAAAAGAACAAAAAAGCCAAAGTGGTATTATTTATTGCACCAGCCGTAAACGTGTAGACGATATAGCTGAAAAAATAGCTGATGCAGGTATTAACGCCGCTGCCTACCATGCAGGTATGAGTAATGAGCAACGACAATTTGTACAAACTGGTTTTGCCCGTGACGATATACAAATAGTGGTCGCAACCGTTGCTTTTGGTATGGGTATAAACAAGCCTAACGTGCGTTTTGTACTGCATTACGATATTCCAAAAAGTATAGAGTCGTACTATCAAGAAACAGGCCGAGCTGGGCGAGATGGACTTGCCGCAGAAGCCATAATGTATTTTGACCCAGCTGATATAGGTCGCGTAAGGCGCTTTTTTGAAGACATAGACGACGAGCAACGCCGCCGTGTAGAAGAACAACGCTTTAACGCAATGGCAAGCTTTGCAGAAGCACAAACGTGTCGCCGCCAAATATTGCTTAACTATTTTAGTGAGTATCAGCGCGAACCTTGTGGTAACTGCGATATTTGTCTAAATCCACCTAAAAGCTTTGACGGTACATTAGTTGCCCAACAAGCGCTTTCTTGTGTGTATAGAGCTGACCAGCGCTTTGGTCTTGGGTACATTGTTGAATTACTACGTGGTGCAAATACTAGCCGCATACGCGATAACAATCATCATGAGCTAAGCACTTACGGCATAGGTAAAGATAAAAGCAGTGAATTTTGGCTTAGTATTTTACGCCAGCTTATTCATCAAGGCTTACTTAGCCAAGATATAACGCAAGGTGCGTCACTTAGGTTAACCGAAGCCGCGCGTGCAATTTTAAAAAGTGAGTACGCACTGCAATTAGCCGAGCCACGCCTGCAAGCCAAACACGTTTATCAAGATAAGTTAGCGCAATTCAATTACGACAAAAAACTGTTTGCTCGCCTGCGCGCACTACGTAAAGAACTTGCTGATGCCGATGATGTACCACCTTATGTGGTATTTAATGATAAAACGCTAGCCGAAATGGCGCAGCTTATGCCAACAAACGACAGTGAATTTTTAAAAGTGTCGGGTGTCGGTTTTACTAAATTAAATAAGTACGGCGGCGAATTTTTAACGGCAATTCGCAATTACCTAGCTACAAATTAAGAACCTTATGACCCAAATAGAATATGACCACGCCCATAAATACATTTTAATTACGCCAGTCGAGCCTCCACACGATGAAGACTTTGAGCTGTGGAGTACACTCTTTTTACACTCAGATGATGTAACACTCAATGAGTATTCTGCAGGCGCCGATCGCCATCAAGTCCGCTTTACCTATAATCAGCAGACCTTTAATTTAAACTATGAGCATTATAGCCAAAGTATTTGGATTAATGCCGAAGGCCATGAAGCTGAGCACTTATTAGCCGCTTTAGCATTTTATTTAAGTTAGCTTTTAATACCCCGCGCACAGGCGGTTCTAAACCAAGTTGGTTATTAACATAAGTGAATATGAGTAACAATTAATTAGTTTCAAAATCCATACCTTTTACTTACATTATAATAACAATGATGTAAGCTGATATTACGATAGTCATTTGCTACGTAGCAGTAAAGAGGTTTAATGGTGAACAAGAAATGGATAGCACAATGTTGTATTAGCTTAACGGTTTTAAGCTTTTATGTGCCTAATGCATTCGCACAACAATCTTCAATGAAAACCGATAACTGCCTTCTAGAACAGACAGATTTAAGCACAAATAAAAACTTACGCCGAGAAGTTCAAGACAAAACAACCCTCACGCACAGTAATAGTAACGCTAAAATAGCCTCAATAAAGCTCAAGCAACTTAATGTATTTAATACTGAGCTTGAAGAGGAAAATAATGCCCTATTCCGATTTGCTAACCGCGCTCATATTCAAACAGAGCCCGATGTCATTAATAACCTTTTATTATTCTCCCCAGGTGACAAGTACGATGCTAAAAAGCTTGCAGAGTCTGAGCGCCTACTTCGTAAAGAAAGCTACTTATATGATGCACAAATTAGTGCAATCGAAAACTGCGACGGCGATGTTAATGTAGAAGTGGTTACCCGTGATTTATGGACACTTTTACCTGAAGTAAACTTTAGCCGTAGCGGCGGAGAAAATAAATCGAGTATAGGTTTTAGAGAATCAAACCTGCTTGGTTGGGGGAAGCGCCTTTCGTTGTCACGCACGACCGACAGCGATCGTAGCGGTTATTTATTTGTTTACGACGATCCTAATATTTTATCTACTCGCTACCGCGGCCGTTTAGAGTACGCTGATAACAGCGATGGCAAGCGCCATTTACTTGAGCTAACCTATCCATTTTACGCGATAGACACCCCTTTTAGTTACGGTATTTTAAGCTATTCTGAGCAGCGCGAAGAGTCACTATATAAACGCGGCGAAGAGTTTAGCGAATTTGATCAAACTACTGATTTAAACCGTGCATTTATAGGACACTCTAAAGCGCTTAATAATAATTGGACCCAACGCTTAACCTTAGGTTATACCGACGAGCAGCATACCTTTGAAGCTATAGACACTACATTTGCACCACTTGCCGATGACAGAAGTTTAAGTTATCCCTTTATAAGCGGCCATTGGTTTGAAGATAACTACATAAAAGTGCGCAATTTTGACAGTATATCTCGCACTGAGGATTTAAACTTAGGTTGGAATATTAAAAGCTTAATTGGCTATTCAGACGAATCATTAAGTAATGACGACAGCCGCGCGGTGTATTCTTTTAACTTTAAAAAAGCCCACTTTACTAACGATAATACCTTATGGCGTTTTAGTGCTGATATTGATGGCTATTGGAATAAAGAACAGAAAAAACTCGAAAACTTTATGGCCACTAGCCAAGTACAATATTATTTAAATACCAGTGAAGACCAATCTTGGTATGTTAAAGCTCGGATGCAATACGCAAAAAACCTTACTGCTGATCAACAACTTACTTTAGGCGGCGAAACAGGCCTGCGTGGTTACCCTATGGATTATCAACATGGCGACCGCAGCTTTTTAGTTAATCTAGAAAAGCGCTATTACTGGGAGTACGATTTACTACAACTATTTAAAGTGGGTGGCGCAGCTTTTGTAGATGTAGGCAGAGCATGGTTTAACGATGAGAATAACGGCGAAAATTCACATGTATTAAAAAATATAGGCGTGGGTCTTCGTTTAGCACCAAGTCGTGCAAACTCAGGAACCATGATCCACATTGATATTGCAGCCCCAGTTGATAGCTACGATGACGTAGACTCAGTACAGTGGTTAGTGAGCGTTAAAAACACTTTTTAAATAATACAAACGCGTTAAACTAATACCAATTGAATTAAATTGGTATAAAAGTTCAGGGCCTAATGTGGAAATAATAGAAGTTTTAGAATTGTTTGCATCACAATATAAGTTAATTGTAACTATAATCGCTATTTTGGTTTTCCCTCTGCTATTAAAAATAACCAAAAAATTACTCGAAAAAGCAATTAAGGGGAAAGTTGATTTACACCGAAAATACCGTGCAGAGCTCTTACTAAAAATTATACTCGCCTTTGTCGTGCTGTGTTTAGTTTTAGTATTTTGGGGTATAGAGCTTCGTGGCTTATTGGTTTTAGGCTCCTCTTTATTCGCTATGTTGGGCGTAGCACTCTTCGCTGCCTGGTCATTATTAAGTAATCTCACCGCATTTTTACTAATGTTTATTCAAAACGATTGCCGTGTTGACTATTGGGTACGAATTATTGATGGTGCAAATCATGTTGAAGGGCGCATTGTTGAAATGGGCTTAATGAATGTAGTACTTGAGCATATTGATGGGCACCGTGTAATTTACCCTAATAATTTATTTGTGACACGCCCTGTCATGGTTTTAAATAAAGAACCAAAGCCAACAAAAGCTCCCGTTATAAAGCGTATTATTGGCCCTAAAAAACATAGTTAAAAAAGTAATAGTCACAAAAAAGCCGCAGAAGATAATTACCTTCTGCGGCTTTTTTAATGCTTTAACTAACCAAAATTAAGGTTAACTATTAGTTATTTAGCTCAGCTGTTTTAAGCTCGTCATCTAAATCATTTATCTCATCAATAAAGTTCTCTAGTTGCTGCTCTACTAAACTATTGTCATTTGCAAAGTAAGCAAGGTGGAATACCGCATCACCTTCATTTACTAATGGCATAGTTTGCTGACCAATAACAATACCGCCTTTAGGCGCTAAAAGCTCAAGCTCAGAGTCACCTAGTGGGCTACTAATATAAGCAAGTACTTGCCCTTTAGTTACATGCTCACCCAGTGATACTTGTGCACGCACAATACCATCAACTTCGGCACGTATCCAACTAGTTGAACCTGCAATAATAGGATCTGGTAACTTTTTAGGACGCTTGCCACGGATCATTTTTAAATGACGCATAACATAATCAACACCCTGCACACCTGCCGCAATTGCGATTGGATCAAAACGCAGTGCTTCACCAGCTTCATAGGTTATAACCGGTATACCTAGGTTTGCTGCTTCACTTCGTAATGAGCCATTACGCAATGATGCATCTATAACTGCTGGCGTGCCGAATGCTTTAGCCATTTCAGCGGTTGCTTCATCAGCTAAGTTAGCGCGAATTTGCGGTAAGTTAGTTCGATGAATAGCGCCAGTATGTAAATCAATAATGTGGGTACAATGTATTGCCACTTGATTAAAAAACATATAAGCCATACGCCCAGCAAGTGAGCCACGCTCAGAACCTGGGAAACTACGGTTCATATCGCGTCGGTCTGGTAAATAACGCGATTTATGAATAAAGCCAAACACATTCACAATAGGCACAGCGATTATTGTGCCGCGCAGTTGGCTTGGGTCTATTTTAGCAATTAACTGACGCACAACTTCTACGCCATTTAGCTCATCACCATGAATAGCCGCACACACCATAAGCACAGGACCTTCCATTACACCGTTAACCACTTCAATAGGAATATTAAGTGGTGAATGGGTATAAAGCTTAGCTGCCTCTAAGGCAAGTGTTTTACGCTCGCCTACGCCTACACTTTCACCTAATAAGGTAAAAGGACGGTTAATTTTAACCTTTGCCACGTGTTGCTGTTCCTTTACTTGAGGCATTTTTTTCGATGAAATCAATCACCATGCCTGCAATGTCTTTACCTGTTGCTATTTCAATGCCCTCTAAACCTGGTGATGAGTTTACTTCCATCACAAGTGGTCCACGAGATGAGCGAAGTAAATCAACTCCCGCTACGTTCAAGCCCATTGATTTAGCCGCCGCTACTGCCGTTTTACGCTCCTCTGGAGTAATACGAACTAATGTAGCACTACCACCACGGTGAAGGTTAGAGCGGAACTCACCTTCTTGTGCTTGGCGCTTCATAGCTGCTATTACTTTATCGCCTAATACGAAACAACGTATATCGGCACCACCCGCTTCTTTAATGTATTCCTGAACCATAATATTAGCTTTTAAGCCCATAAATGCTTCAATAACACTTTCAGCCGCTTTGCGTGTTTCAGCAAGTACAACACCAATGCCTTGTGTGCCTTCAAGTAATTTAATTACAACAGGTGCACCGCCTACCATTTCTAGTAAGTCTTTTACATCATCTGGTTTGCTAGCAAAACCTGTTACTGGCATACCAACGCCTTTGCGCGAAAGTAACTGAAGTGAGCGTAATTTATCGCGCGAACGAGAAATAGCGACTGATTCGTTTACAGGGTAAACACCCATCATTTCAAACTGACGAAGTACCGAACAGCCATAAAATGTAACCGATGCACCAATACGCGGGACGATTGCGTCAAATTCTTTTAAGTTTTCACCGCGATAGTGAATTTCTGGTTGCTCAGAGTTGATATTCATATAACAGCGCAATGCATCAATCACTTTAACTTCGTGACCGCGTGCCTCTGCCGCCTCAATTAAGCGACGTGTTGAATATAATTTTCTGTTGCGAGATAAAATACCGATTTTCATAGTTAAACCTTACGACCTAATAGTTGAGATAAAGCCGGGTCAACGACTATACGATTTTCCATGGCTGTACGCCCTAATAACATTCTAAACTTCATTGTTGCACGGCTTGTTAAAGTAAGCTCGATAGGCCAGCTGTGCTCGTCTGCATGCAATGTAGTCTCTATAAAGTAACGTAACTCTTTTTGCCCACTTGAGCTGGTTACGTACTTCATTTTTTTAACTTTTGCATTGCAAGTGACTTGCGTTTGCTCATCATCTTGCAGTGGCTGGGCCGTAAATTTAACCCATTTTTCTGAGTCAACTTCGTATTCTTCAATGTTAATTGCATGAATACATGAAGTGCGAGCGCCAGTATCAATTTTTGCTTTTATCTCGTTAATACCAAGCTCAGGTAAACTTAACCACTCACGCCAACCAACTGTGATCTTTGCTGTCATAAATGTGCCCTTAATAAAAAAGTGACTTATACGCTACAGGTAAAAAAACACCAACGAAATAAATTTATCTAGTCGATTAGTAAATTAAATTGATCTTTTTAAACAACTGGTCACACAATGCACGCCTTGCTGAATAGTACTTTATGCCACTTTACTCAGCCCAAAGGCTCTGCATATATTTTGCTATTTAAGCTTAACTTATTAAAAATAAAGGTAAGTTTAAAATAGTTAAGTAGATACACTATAGTTAACGGTATTAAAAATACACTATTATGAGAAATAATTATGATTAATGGTTTACTACATGCACTTGTACTTGATGGACAAGGCGGCGCTCGCCCTATTGAAAGCACTAATGAGCTAAATAGCTGGCAACCAAGCCACGGAAAACTTTGGGTGCACATGGACTATAGCCAAAGCGAGGCTGTTCAGTGGCTCAAGGCACAACCTCATTTAAACGACTACGAATTAGAGTCCTTAATTGCTGATGAAACACGCCCGCGTATTACATCAACTACTAACGGACATATGTTATTTTTACGTGGTGTAAATTTAAATCCAGCACAAAGCCCTGAAGACATGGTTTCAATTCGTTTATTTATTAGCGAAGACATTCTTATTACTACCCGCAAGCGTCGTTTATTATCGGTGCAAGATACGCTCGCCTGTTTAAATGAAAATAAAGGCCCATGCAATATTTCTGAGCTAGTATGCTCTATTACACAAAAACTAACTTCTCGCATGCAAAGCGTTATTGACTCACTAGATGAAACACTCGACGAGTTTGAAGAAGAAATAGATGAACCAAGTAAAAAGTTTGATAACCAAGGTTTATCACAGTTGCGCCGTCAAACAATTGCCTTAAAGCGTTATTTAAAACCGCAAAAAGAAGCCCTTAGCTCAATGGTAAATAATCACTACCCGTGGCTGTTAGATGACGATAAAGCAAAATTAAACGAAACAACTAACTTACTTATTCGTTATTTAGAGGAGCTTGATAGCTCTATTGAACGTGCGCAAATCATTCAACAAACAATCACTAACCAAGTGTCTGAGCAATTAAATCAGCGTATGTATGTAATGTCGGTTGTGGCTGCATTGTTTTTACCTTTAGGCTTTTTAACCGGCCTGTTCGGCGTAAACGTAGGAGGCATTCCGGGTACCGAGAGTCCTTATGCGTTTAGTGCTTTTGTCATATTTTTAATTGTGCTTACTGGCGGTATTGGTGTGTATTTTAAAAATAAAAAATGGTTGTAATACCAACCCGCAATAATACTTAATCAATTTGAGAGATTAAATCTGACGCTAACTGCGTTAAAAATTTCTGATATACGTCTGCATGGATGCAGGAGGTAGAGCAATGCAGGAGCAATTAGTGATAATAACTAAATAACGAAATTTTTGCTTTGTTATCGACACTATTTTCTTACCTAAAAATAGATCACTTAATTAAGCGAATTGGTATAAATTAAGTTTTTACAGTTAAAAAAGCCACTCAGCTTTAAACTAAGTAGCTTTCTAAACTACTGAATAACTAAATAATTAGTTAGTTTTACGCGTATAACTAACGTCAGTCATTGTTACTTTAGCTTTTGTAATTCCTAAATCTTTAAAGCACTCTTTAAATGAATCTGAGTTTCCTGACTCGCCACACTCATCTAGTGTATATGGGTCTTGTGATTGTAAATAATTACCAAACTTGAAGTAAGATTCTGAATCATCTTCTACCGGAATACCAAAGGTAGTACCTAGTGCAGTCACATCTACATCACCGTAATTATTAACTACTTTTAGATTGAATGAACCACCACTTCTGATAGTACCTAGTGCATGTTTTTCTTCTTTACCACTGGTGTTACGCAGGCGAACATAAACGTCAAAAATCCCGTTACCTGCTACGCTATCATCAAAACCTGATTCATCAGTATCTGAAACATATACTTTTGAAATCGTACCCGTATCGCTAGCGTGGTGCTGAGAAATAATCGTTTTACCACCATCTGACATTTCAACTTTTACAGTTGCCTCAAAAACCTCATAGGTTTCAGTCATTGCAACACGTGCACTTTCTTTTACTTTATATTCATGACGCCAGCCATTCCCGTTTGGAGTGATATGACGCGCTTCTAGAGGAACAAACTCTAAAGTGTCGCTATTTACTAATGGATGAGGATCGTTACCTTCAAGGTCAAAAATACTACCGTTGGTGATGTTGCTTGCTATACCTGAGCCACTACCAGTGTCGCCACCGCCAGTATCACCACCACCCGTGTCTCCACCGCCAGAAGAAGTTCCCTTAGTTAATGAAAAGTTGTCAAAGCGAACATCATTTGAGCTTTTGTCATGCTTAGCAAATACCTGCAATGAATTAGTACTAGCTGTGGTGAAAGTTTTAGATACTTTTGTCCACGAAGAAACGTTAAATTTCTCACTTTTAAACAAACCATTAAGATCGTTAATGCCGATTTGTCCCTTGCCAAGTACGTACGCACTTAACGTGTACTGAGTATTTCGATCTACATCTACATTCTGGTAAACACGCCCTGGGCTACCTTGAATTTTTAATGATTTAGAGCCTTTATACGAATCTGAAGATAGTGCTGCGGGCTCTGTTTCATTCCAGTTACTCCAACCATCTTCAAAACCAGAATTATCAATCGTGGCAGCATGCGCAAAAGAAGTACTCGCAGCAATTGCAGAACAAATAAGTAACTTTTTATATTTAACCATCATTTTTATTCCTTTAAATCTGTATAAATAACCTAACAGCTAACTTAGTACTAAATACCAAACTTAGCTTGAGCTTGCATCATGTAAACAGACTTTCAATTCAAAAAATTGGTAATATCAAAAATAAATTAAAATAACTCAAATTGGTATTACCAAAACATTGCCAGACCGGTAAGGCAAGGCTATATTTTTTGTATCCAATATGTCAACAAGTGAATTGTTACCATGAAATCAGCTAAACGTTCTAAAAATAATAATAAAATAAACATTAATCAATTAATAACAACAAGTTAAAAACAAACCAATTTAAAAAAACGAATGTTGTTATTTGTAAATTTCAGAAAATAGTAGTAATTAAAATAAAATGGTCTATTACCAATTTTTATTTATAGCTTAATGCTTTATGAATAAACCGAATTAAATTTTGATTAAATTGTAACTGAGAAAAACTGGTCATACCAATAAGGCACTAACACAGCTTGATTTGAAAATAGATTTAGTACGAATAATTAATTAAATGGAGCTTTAATCAACACATTTACTAGCATATTAAAGCCCTAAATATTTAGATTTATTAGTCTCTAGCTAGTCCATGTTGACCTTTGGTGGTTGAATTTGTAGCAGTATATTTATTTAATACCAATTCGTTTAATTAAGTGATCTATTTTAAGGCTGGAAAAACGTGTTGATAGCTAGGTAAAAAAATCGCTATTTAGTTGTTCTAAATGAGAATTTTTTAACGCAGGTAGCGACACGTTTAGCCCCGTAAAATGATTAAGTATTATTACGGATTGGTATAACCTCGAAAATAAACATGCCCTAGTTATAGGCATAAAAAAGCGAGTGCTTCTACAGCACTCGCTTTTAAACTAGTTAATCTAAACACTCGTTAATTACATTACTCTTGAAAGTAAGTACCCCAACCATCGTACTCAACTTCGCACTCAACGGCTAGTTGCGCTAGCTTATCAACGTCTTCCATAATAACGTCTACGTCTAGCTCAGCTTCAACTACAATGTCAAAGCTCCAAATTTTGTTACCGTCTTCAAGCTCAAGCTCTGCTGGTTCTTCAACATCGTAACCCAATTTAAAAGCAGCAAGTGCAGCTTGCTCTAACTTAGGAAAGTCTTCACACACAAAGTGGTGCTCTACTTCATAAAGTATTTCAGGGTCTGACCCATCTTCAAGTAGTGAACTTACGATGTCTTCACTTATTTCACGCCAGTTTTCCATTATTTTTCTCTCACTTGAGCATCTAATTCAGTTATTTTAGCAGCCATAATGCTATGCACGCTTTTAGCATGCTCACGCGCGCTAATTTCTTTATCAAGCGGTATAGGCGCTAACATTTCGATGTGAATTGTACCATTATCCCAACGATTTAGCTTAATGGTTTTATGTGTTGTATTCATACATACCGGAATTATGGGTACATCTGCGCTCATTGCGGTGTGAAATGCACCGGTTTTGAATGGTAGCAACCCTCTTCCGTAGCTTCGTGTACCTTCTGGAAACATCCATACAGATAAGCCATTATTTTTAATTTTTTCGGCTGCTTTTGAGATAGTTCCTGCCGCTTTGGAGCGATTCGATCTGTCTATTAATATATTACCCGACAACCAATAAAGCTGACCGAAAAATGGGATCCACTTTAAGCTCTTTTTACCCAAACTTACGCAGTTTTTTGGCACCATTGCTGGCACTGTAAATAAGTCGTAGCTATTTTGATGATTAGCAACATAAACTGCAGGACCTGGATCAACGGCATCTTTATGACGTGTTAAAACTAGCTTAACGCCAACCATTTTAGCCATTGAGCCAAACCAACCCGCTATAATATGTACATTATTAGGGTGAAATGGTCTTACAATCGAAAGTAATAAACCAAAAATACAACTGAATAATATAAACAGCAGCATAATAAAAACGCGTATAACAGCTAGCAAATGGGCTTCTCCAAAAATGAATTATAATTATTATAGCGTTATTTTGTGACACAAACGAGTCAATAGCGCACAAGTGTACGCTGAAATATTTAAGCTCTTTATTTTAAAACAAAAACGGCCTGCAAATGCAGACCGTTTTTATTTATACAAAAAAGTAATTGGCTACTCTTCGCTAATAACGTCTATTGGTTCATCATCTTGAGGGGTTAGCTCAACAACGGCTTCGTCAACACGCTGTAAGCCACGCGGTAGTTTATTACCCCTACGTCCTCGCTCACCATGATAATGCTCTAAATCACTTGGTTTAAGTGTTAGTTTACGCTTACCAGCATGAAGCGTAACACTGCTTCCTAGTGGTACAACAGCAAGCACTTTTACAAACTCTTCACGGGCTTGTACTTTAGCACCTGGTATAGAAATGATTTTATTACCTTTACCCTTACCTAATTTTGGTAAGTCTCGCAGCGGGAATAAAAGCATTCGACCTTCGTTAGAAATAGCCATACAGTAATCGCTAGCAACATCGTTCACTCTAATAGGAGAAAGTAATATTCCACCTTTAGGGACACTTACCAGCGCTTTACCGTTTTTATTTTTACTAACTAAGTCTTTAAAGTCGGTAATAAAGCCGTAACCTGCATCTGACGCCATAAGCAATACTTGCTCGTCTTCACTCATTACCACGTGCTCAAAATTAGCACCTGGTGTTAAGTTAAAGCGACCTGTCATTGGTTCGCCTTGGCTACGCGCCGAAGGTAGACTGTGCGCATCGGTTGCAAACGCCCGCCCCGCTGAATCTAAAAACACCGCAGGTTGATTACTCTTACCACGAGCAGAGGCTCTAAAGCCGTCCCCTGAGCGATAATTTAAGCCTTGTACATCTAAGTCATGACCTTTACCAACGCGTGCCCAGCCTTTGTCTGATAGCACAACAGTAACTGACTCTGATGGAATTAAATCTTTTTCGTTAAGTGCTTTCGCTTCTGAGCGCTCAATCACTGGCGAGCGACGATCGTCACCATACATTTCAGCGGCTTCTTGAATTTCTTTTTTAAGCAGTGTCGACATACGACGTTCTGAGCCCAAAATTTGCGCTAATTTATCACGCTCTTTAGCCAGTTCGTCTTGCTCACCACGAATTTTAAACTCTTCAAGTTTTGCTAAATGACGAAGTTTTAATTCTAAAATTGCTTCTGCTTGCATATCAGTTAAATCAAAGCGCTCCATTAATACAGGCTTTGGTTTATCTTCGCTGCGAATGATTTCAATTACTTCATCAATATTTAAAAAGGCGGCTAGCAAACCCTCTAAAATATGTAGACGTGCTAATACTTTATCTAAACGATACTGCAAACGACGACGCACTGTTTCGCGTCTAAATATTAGCCACTCACTTAAAATACAGCGTAAGTCTTTAACTTGCGGGCGGCCATCTAGGCCTAGCATGTTTAAGTTTACTCGGTAATTTTTTTCAAGATCGGTGGTTGCAAATAAGTGCGCCATTAATGGCTCAGCTTTAATGCGGTTTGAGCGCGGAATAATTACAATGCGTGTTGGATTTTCGTGATCTGACTCGTCACGTAAATCGGCAATCATTGGTAATTTTTTAGCGTTCATTTGCGCTGCAATTTGCTCAAGTACTTTACCACCAGAACATTGATGCGGCAGCGCTGTAATAACAATATCACCATGCTCTTCGGTATAAACCGCACGCATTTTGATAGACCCACGACCGGTTTTATATATTTTGTGAATATCGGCTTTTGGGGTAATTATTTCAGCATCTGTTGGGTAATCTGGTGCATGTACAAGCTCAAGTAATTCTTCAAGCTCTGTTTTTGGTTTATCAAGTAATAAACAACATGCACTAGCCACTTCACGTACGTTATGTGGCGGAATATCGGTTGCCATACCTACGGCAATACCCGTTATACCATTTAGTAAAATATGCGGTAAACGAGAAGGCAGTACAACAGGTTCGTCCATTGTGCCATCAAAGTTTGGTGTCCAATCGACGGTGCCTTGGCCAAGCTCTTTAAGCAGTACTTCTGAAAACTTAGATAAACGCGCTTCGGTATAACGCATTGCTGCAAACGATTTAGGGTCATCTGCCGCGCCCCAGTTTCCTTGTCCATCCACCAAAGGGTAGCGGTAAGAAAACGGCTGCGCCATTAATACCATCGCTTCGTAACATGCACTGTCGCCGTGTGGATGGTACTTACCAAGCACGTCACCCACTGTACGGGCTGATTTTTTGTACTTAGCGTTAGCCGACAAACCCAGTTCGCTCATCGCATAAATAATACGACGCTGTACTGGTTTTAAACCATCACCTACATGCGGTAAGGCGCGGTCCATGATCACGTACATGGAATAATTTAAATAGGCGTCTTCGGTAAAACGCCCCATTGTTTGTTGCTCAATTCCTTGCATTAGCAAGGTATCTGTATCACTCATTAAAGCTTACCTAGTTTTTCTTATAGCTTACACGGTAGATTACATTGGCGTAATCATCGCTTACTAACAGACTGCCGTCACCTAATTCTGCAAATGCAACAGGGCGTCCAAATGTTGTTTCGTCTTTCATAAAGCCAGTAATAAATGGCGTATATTTAGTTACGCGACCTACTTCAATTGTTGCTAGCCCTACTTTATAACCTGACTTTTTAGAACGGTTCCATGAGCCATGTTCAGCAACAAATAATTGTTGCTTATAGCTTGCTGGAAATTGCTTACCGTTATAAAAATGAATACCTAATGGCGCTACATGCGCTGGAAGTGCAAGAGCTGGCGACGTGTAATCGGCAATATTTTTACCTTCACCAAACTCAGGGTCAATAATTGCACCGGCATGAACATACGGAAAACCAAAATGCTCACCCTCTTGCGTTGCACGGTTTAACTCATCAGGCGGAATATCATCGCCCATCATGTCGCGACCGTTATCACTAAACCATAAAGCTTGAGTAGCTGGATGAAAATCAAAACCGACGGTGTTTCTAACGCCCTTGGCTATTGTTTTTATTTGTTTTGTTTCTACATTAAGCGCAAAAATACGACCAAAACGTTCATCTTCAGCACAAATATTACACGGTACAACCACCGGAATGATTAGCTCGCCCGTTGGTGCAAAACGTAAAAATTTCCAACCATGATGACGCTCGCTCGGTAATGCGTTATAAACCACATCAAATTTTGGATCTTTTAATTGGGTATCAATATTTTTAAAGCGAATAATACGATGTACTTCGCCTACGTATAAATCGCCATCTTTAATTGCTATGCCAGAGGGCATGTTTAGGCCTTTAGCCACAACAATTTTTTTATCTGCTACGCCATCGCTATTATGATCAATAAGCGCATATACGTTGCCCGCTTTACGAGAGCCAACATACACAATACCTTTTTTGGAAACAGCTATTTGACGTGCATTTTCTACATCATTTGCAAATAAGCTTATTTCAAATCCCGGTGCTACGGTGAGCTTATCGAGTATATTTTTCGCCATTACAGGAGCGGTAGTCAGCCCAAGTAACAGCAAACTTCCTAGTAGTTTTTTCATTCGCCTCTCCTAGTGTTAAGCACAGGTAATTAAACGAGTGCCTTGTTACCATGATCTTCTAACCATTGACGACGATCAGGCGATCGTTTCTTAGCAAGCAGCATATCCATCATTTCCATGGTTTCTACTTCTTCATCAAGCGTAAGCTGCACTAAACGTCGTGTATTTGGATCCATCGTGGTTTCACGCAGTTGTAACGGGTTCATTTCACCCAGACCTTTGAATCGTTGTACGTTTACTTTTCCGCGTTTTTTCTCGGCTTCTATGCGCGCCAAAATAGCGGTTTTTTCTTGCTCATCAAGTGCGTAATAAACTTCTTTACCAATATCGATTCTAAATAATGGCGGCATTGCTACATACACATGCCCTGTTTTTACTAACTCTGGGAAATGGCGAACAAACAGTGCACATAATAGTGTTGCGATGTGTAGTCCATCCGAGTCAGCATCGGCCAATATACAAATTTTATTGTAGCGTAATGCCGACATATCGGTTGATTCTGGATCAATACCCAGCGCCACTGAAATATCGTGTACTTCTTGTGATGCTAGTATTTGGCCTGACTCAACTTCCCAGGTATTCAAAATTTTACCACGTAGCGGCATGATAGCCTGAAATTCACGGTCTCTTGCTTGTTTAGCAGAGCCACCAGCAGAATCACCTTCCACTAAAAACAATTCGGTACGGTCGTTATCGGCCGCGCTACAATCGGTAAGTTTACCCGGTAAAGCAGGACCTGCAGTAACACGTTTACGCACTACTTTTTTAGCTGCACGCAAGCGAGTTTGTGCATTTGAAATACATAACTCAGCTAATAACTCTGCGGTATCTGTATGTTCATTTAACCATAAACTAAACGAGTCTTTTACAACCCCCGATACAAACGCAGAACACGAGCGTGATGATAGTTTTTCTTTTGTTTGCCCTGCAAATTGTGGATCTTGCATTTTAACCGACAACACGTAACTACAACGATCCCAAATGTCATCAGGAGTTAATTTCACACCACGCGGTAGTAAGTTTCTAAACTCACAAAATTCACGCATTGCTTCAAGCAAGCCTTGGCGTAAACCATTTACATGCGTACCACCTTGCGCGGTAGGAATAAGGTTTACGTAGCTTTCGGCTATTGATTCACCACCTTCTGGTAGCCATACAACAGCCCAGTCAGCGCCTTCAATTGAACTTTTAAATTCGCCAACAAACGGGTCTTGCGGTAATGTTTCAAAACCTTTAATTGCTTCAACTAAATAATCTTTTAAGCCTGTTTCGTAAAACCATTCTTGGGTTTCTTTTGTTTGCTTATTAACAAACTTAATTCGCAGCCCGGGACACAAAACGGCTTTGGCTTTTAATAAATGATTAAGTTTAGTAATTGAATAATTTGGTGAATCAAAGTAGCTAACATCAGCCCAAAAACGAACCGTAGTACCGGTGTTACGCTTACCCACTGTACCAATTACGTTTAAGTCTTCTACTTTATCGCCGCTTTCAAATGCCATTCTGTATTGTTGAGCGTCGCGTCTTACTGTTACTTCTACACGCGTAGATAACGCATTTACTACCGAAATACCTACGCCGTGTAAACCACCCGAAAATTGATAGTTTTTATTAGAAAACTTACCACCGGCGTGTAATTTAGTGAAGATCAATTCAACCCCAGGGATACCTTCTTCTGGGTGAATATCAATAGGCATACCACGCCCGTCATCACTTACTTCAAGCGAATTGTCTTCGTGGAGTATTACGTCGATACGAGTAGCATGACCCGCCATAGCTTCATCGACACTGTTATCGATAACCTCTTGGCCTAAATGATTGGGACGTGTTGTATCTGTGTACATCCCTGGGCGTCGTTTTACCGGATCTAATCCATTAAGTACTTCAATGGCTTCGGCGTTATAATTTTGATCACTCATAGTTTTTGTCTTTATATCCGCTAAGGCTCTAATACGTTTTACTAGTTTTATTGTTATATGCGCTAAAGCGTTAATATAGTAACTAACCTCAGTTCAGGCTAACTAGTTTTACGTGATTTTAAGAAAATCTACAATACTTGCAAAGGTGCGTTCAAATTCAACGTAGCTATGATCGCCACCAAATTCTATCAATTGCTTGCATTGCGAATAATATTTTACTGCGTGTTGAAAGTTCAACACTTCATCGCCTGTTTGCTGTAATAAGTACAGTAACTCAGGGTATGCTAATTTATCTACAGCGAGTAATTTAAGTGCCTCAATATGACTGTTATTTAAATCGTAATGATAATCTTGATACGGATTATAATTAGGTCCAAGTAACGACTGTAATAAATTATAGGGTGCGACCGCGGGATTAATAACCACTGCAGGAATTTGATAACGCTGCGATAAATACGTGGCAAAAAAACCACCTAACGAGCTACCTAATAAAACGGTATTTGGCGTTAGTAATTGTTCAAGCTCAATTATAGCTTGTAGGGGCTCGTGGTTTAAGTTCGGTACACAATAATCAACGTCATAGTTTGCCATAAGCTCACCAAAGCGCACAGCTTTATATGATTTTTGTGAACTATTAAAGCCATGAATATAAATTACGCGTTTAGCCATACTACTTCCGTTTTTACTTCTACTTTATCTTTTTTACTCTTTATATTTAGCGTTCTGTAAGCTGGTCCCGCATTTTTTTGCTCCCACTGTGAAGTGTGCTTTACAAACTGTATTGAGCTGGCTGGGGTCGCATATATGGGCAGCCCTCTAAAACTTTGTTCGTAATCATTGTGCACATGCCCATGAAAAAGCGCAGATACATTATTACTATTAACTAAGATATTTAAAAGCTGTGGGCCATTTTCTAATAAGTGTTTATCAAGGTAGCCGTTTATTGGCAGCGGATTATGATGACAAAATATAACTTTACTATTATTCGAGTTGACTAAAGCGTCCGTTACTTCATCTAAATGCGTGCCAGTAACCCATCCTGCGGGCGTGGGCCCTTTAGAATTAATAAGAAGTAGCTCAATCCCATTAGCAATAATATGTTTAGCCGAATTTATTTGCCCACCACTTATGCGATTAAGCATTGCTAGTTCATCATGATTACCTGGCACCCAAAATACAGGGCAAGTAATGTCACTGGCATTTATAAGTTCACTAAATAATAAGTACGATTCAAAACTATGATCTTGTGTTAAATCGCCACCAAAAATAATGCAGTCTATTGATTGCTTAGCTATGTGTGCCAAGGCTTGTTCAAAATGATCTGCGGTATTTACAGTAAAGTACTCACCGCTTTTGTCTGCAAATAAATGGCTGTCAGTAATATGAGCAATTTTTAAAGATGATTTATCAAATGTATATGTATCATCAAACCAAGCCATTATTTACATCCCAATTTAACGTCGCTTGTCCGTGCTCTACACAGGCCACTAACCAATCGTATAAAAAAGCATTCAGTTGATACTTTTCATCTTTTTGATGCATTTTAGGGTTAGGGTATCCATAAGATGGTTTTATGCGTTGATGGTAATCGTGATGAACAATTTCAGCCACTTTGGCATCGTGATACATGCGTACCGTTAAATACAGTGGCGTAATCCCTTTAACCATTCCTGTTAGCTGCTTAATTGAAATATCCATGGTGTATTTTGCGCTGCCATCAATTTTTGTAGCAAACTCACTGTTGCCAAATTTAACTTCACGAATGCTTCCTATATTGCGCTCGCTCGGTAACAACTTTAATAGTCGCACATAGTTATGCTCACAAAGTGTTAAATACTTTGGGAGGCTCTGAATATATCGCTTTGTTGCTAATTGTGCTGTCAAAGTACCACCATAATATTAGTAAGAGTTTATGCCCATTTGCTTGCCATTTTTTCACGATTAAGCGCAAGCCACTGCATACAAATAACCGTTGCCGCATTATCCATTTCACCGTTATTGAGGCGCATTAGCGCATCATCAACTGATAGAATGTGAGTTTTTATATCCTCCCCTTCAGTTTCAAGACCATATACACCTGATTTCACTTGGCTTAAGTCAGTACGCGCTAAATACAAATGCAAGCGCTCAGTTGTACCACCAGGGCTTGATAGGTATGAAAGCATAAATTCAAGTTCAGTTAATTCAAGCCCAGCTTCTTCATACGCTTCTTTTTTTACAACTGATTCGTAATCCGTACTGCCGTCTGTCATTCCGGCTATACACTCTAGCAGCCAAGGCGAATGCTTGCTTTTAATAGCGCCAATACGTATTTGCTCAATTAAAAGAACAGTATCTGATATTGGATCGTAAGGGAGTACTGCAATTGCATCGCCACGTTCTAATATTTCTCGACTAATTACTTTAGATTTTCCACCCGCAAAAAGAGCATGTTCAAACTGGTATAAATCAACCTGAAAAAAACCTTTATAAAGGTTTTTTATTGGCTTTAAATTCACATCTTTATGTGTAAATTGAACGAGCTTTTTATCAACCACGTACATACCTCCTACTTATCTAAAGCTTTAAAATGCGTTAATATATTCTGTTACACTTGAACATACTGTTTTACTAATTATTTTTTTTGTTATGCAGTAAAACAGGTTAACATGCTTTTAGTACAAAAATTGTCTAAGGACCGAACCCCACATGAAAAAGAACATTCTTGCGGCGCTAGTTAGTTTATCATGCGCATTAGGTGCAACAGCAGTGAAAGCTGAAGATTTACTACAAGTTTTTGAAATAGCGACAGCTAACGATCCTACTGTTTTAAAAGCAAAAGCCCAAGCCGATGCGCAGTCTTACCAAAGCGATTTGGCGATGAGTGCACTATTACCTCAAATTGGTTTAACTATGGGTTATACAAAAAGCGATGCAACGTCGTACCAAAGCGTTGGCGACTTATCTAACCAAGTAAAAGTTGAAAGTGATACAGACCAATTCTCTCGCGGTGTAAGCTTAAGCCAAACATTATTTGATTTAGGTGCCTGGAATACGTTAGATATTGCCGACAAGCAAGCGCTTCAAGCAAGCGGCCTATACGATGCAGCTAAACAAAACTTAATTGTACGCGTTGCTGAAGGTTATTTTAACGTATTAAGTGCAAGCGATAACCTTGAATTTGTTGAAGCTGAAAAACGTGCAATTGAACGTCAACTTGAGCAAACAAAACAACGTTATGCGGTAGGCTTAACAGCAATTACAGACGTACACGAAGCGCAAGCTCAGTTTGATAACTCTGTAGCTCAAGAAATTATTGCAGGTAATGCTGTAGAAACAGCACGTGAGCAACTTCGTGAGATTACAGGTAAATATCACGAAAAATTAGACTTTTTAAATACAGATACTTTCTCAACAACTAAACCAACTAAGCGCTCAAGCGACTTTGTTAAAGTAGCTGAAGATAAAAATATAAACCTACAAGTGTCTAAAGTAACGGTTGATATTGCAAAAGATCAAATTGAATTAGCAAAAGCGGGTCATTATCCAAAGCTAACCCTTAGTGCTAGTTATGGCGATTCTCTTACAGACAATCAAATAAATGGCGCTAACTTTGATGATCAGCCACGTTCAGACTCAAGCTCTGTAGGGCTTAACTTTAGCGTACCTTTATATTCAGGTGGTGCAACAGTTGCTGCAACAAATCAGGCCCGTGCGTTTTACGTAGGTGCGAGCCAAGACTATGAAACAAATTACCGCGCAGTAACTCGCACAGTGATTACATCTTATAACCAAGTTGTTTCAGACATTGCTACTTACAAAGCGCTAGAGCAAGCCGTTGTTTCAGCTCAAAGTGCCCTTAAAGCAACTGAAGCTGGTTTTGAAGTAGGTACTCGTACCATTGTTGACGTACTAGTAAGTACGCAAAACTTATACGATGCAAAGCGTAACCTTGCTGATGTACGTTACCGTTATGTGTTATCTACCCTTCGCTTAAAACAAGCTGCGGGTACACTAACAAGTGCAGATTTAGTGGCTATAAACCAAGGTTTAAAAGCCGCTTAAATCGCATAATTCATGTAGTTAAAAACATTGGAAGCCAGCTAAATGCTGGCTTTTTGTATTTTACAGCGCTTAGCGTTAAACTATCGTTTTTATTCTCAGAGATATTTTTGTGGTCACCTCATCTCCTTTTAAAGCATCTTTTTTGGGCCCTCGATACTGGTTAACGTGGATTGGCGTTCTATTTTTATATTTAATTTCTTGGTTACCGCAAAAACTACAATTGGCAATGGGTAAACAGCTTGGTCGCTTAGTTCATAAATTTATGAAACGCCGTCGCCATATTGCAGAAGTTAACATTAAATTATGTTTTCCTGATATGAGCGCAGCAGATCAAAAAGACCTTGTGCTCAAAAATATGGAAAACACCGGTATTGCAATGGTTGAGACTGGCATGGCCTGGTGGTGGCCGCAGTGGCGAGCACAAAAAGCATTAGGGTCTTTTAAAGGGCTTGAGCACTTTGAACGCGTGCAAGCGTCTGGTAAAGGTGTTTTATTACTTGTCCCCCATATTCTGCATCTTGAAATGGCTAGCCGTATTATGGGCTTAGAGTGTCAAGGTGTTGGCTTTTATCGCCCTCATAACAATCCATTAATGGAATACTTTACGACTAATGGGCGCCTTCGCTCTAACGAATATTTAATCGGTCGAAAAGATGTAAAAGGTTTACTAAAAGCATTAAAAAATAAAAAGGTATGTTATTACTTACCCGATCAAGATTACGGTCGTAACCGCTGTGAATTTGTCCCATTTTACGCAGTACCTGACGCTGCAACTACAACGGGTACTCTTATGTTTGCAGGCAGTAAAAACTGCGAAACAATGAGTTTAATAACTCGCCGTGATGAAAATGGTAAATATCACTTAGAAATACTGCCAGAGCTTGAAAACTTCCCCAGTGGTGATAATAAGGCTGATGTAACACGTGTAAATCAACGCATGGAACAATCTGTTAATGCTGCACCCGAACAATATATGTGGCTACACCGTCGTTTTAAAACTCGACCTGATAAAAATACCCCTTCTTTTTATAAAAAGTAATGGTATAACAATAATAGGAACAAATAAGGTGGGGAATAATCATGTGGTTTTGGATTAGACATTTATCATTTGCAGCTGTACTAATAGCACTCGCCGTATATTTTTTGTTGAGTGATGGTTCTTTATTTGATATTAAAAAATCTAAAAATGCAGCTGCCGAAGGATTATCACGTTTTTACTCCTCTATTCGTAACCAAGTAAAAAGTAATAAAGAACGAGATCAATTTGTTTTAAAACTTAAAACACCAGAACAAACCTTGGATAGAGTATTGGCTGAACGTGCGCGAACAGTAGATCCAATGCCTACAAATTGGACTGGAGAAGTTGAGCCTAGACGCTTTGAAAATGGCACAACCCTTAAAGATGTACTTAATCAATATGCTAAAAATGAGGGGATTGAGCTTTACTGGTACTTAAGTAAAGATTACGTAGTTAAAGATCATTTTAGAGTAGACAGCAACTTTACTTCAGCACTTTATCAAATTGGTCGTGCTATAAATGACGACTTTGAGCATGAGGTTTACACTTACTTTTGCCACAAACAAAGAGCAGCGGTTATTACCGAGTTACCATCAGAATTTGTGCGAACAAACTGTTTAAAGCTAAAGGTTTAAGGGTTTAAGGGTTTACGCGCACAAAAAACCCAAGCAAGCGCTTGGGTTTTACAATTCAATTCAATTCAATTCAATTCAATTCAATTCAAAAATACTATTCCAAATATTCGTTACGTTAGTAATATCTTGTAAAAAAGCTTCTCGCGAGATCAATTTGCCTTTTTGATCCAAGCTCAACACGTGATAACACGAGCGATAATCAATATACGCTTTGATCAACTGCTGTTTTTGCTCTTTAGTAATACAGCCTATATTTGCTGCATCCGTTAATATTCTTACGTTATCTGAATAAACGGTAAGCTGCTCAAATTCATTAGCGTGTTTAAGTACTAAATATTGCGTAATAAACTCAATATCAGCCATACCACCAACATCTTGTTTTAAGTCAAATTGCTCAGTATTTCCCTTCGCTAGATGGTCGCGCATTTTTTCGCGCATTTTTATTACATCGGCTTTTAACACGGTATCATCTCGCTGCTGGCAAAGTATATTTTTACGAATTTGTGAAAAACGATCTATCAGATCGTTTTGACCTAAAATTAACCGAGCCCGCACAAGTGCTTGATGTTCCCACGTCCATGCTTGAGTTTGCTGATAGTGATTAAAACTCTCTAGATTGATAGCAAGTAAACCTGATGCACCTTCAGGGCGTAATCGAGTATCAAGCTCATACAAAATACCCGATGCAGTACGAGTATTAAATAAATGCATTAAGCGCTGAGCGAGTTTTAAATAAAACTGGCGAGAATCTATCGGTTTTTCACCATTGGTTTGGCTTGAGCCATCATGATTATGCACAAACACCAAATCTAAATCTGAGTCGTACCCTACTTCTAAGCCGCCTGTTTTACCATATGCAATAACAGCAAAGCCTTTGTTTTCATCATCAGTGCCAGGGGGCATACCAAAACGCTTAACGGTGTTATGCCATGCAATATTAACAGCTTGATCAACAATCGCTTCGGCCAGTACGGTTAAGTGATCGCTTACTTTCATTACATCAAGAACACCGGTTGCATCAGCAGCAGCAATTCGTAATTGATGCGTTTGCTTAAATTGCCTAAGCGACTCCATTTGCAGTTCTAAATCGTCATGCTCTATTCGTAAAAAATACTGCCTTATTTCATCTTTATAAGCGGTTAACGGTGTCGGTTTATAAAGAACAGCCGGGTCTATTAGCTCATCCAGCAATATAGGGTAGCGAGAAATATGCTCGCCTATCCATTTGCTATGACAACACAGTAAAACAAGTTGCTTTAATGCACCTTGGTTTTCGTACAGCAATTCTAAATAAGCAGTACGTGAAATTATCTTATTAAAAATTTGGCAAACCATTGTAAAAGCAGCTGCGCTGGCATTAAAGTCATTTAACTGACTCAATAAAACAGGCATTAATTTATCAAGGGTTTCACGCCCTCGGTTACCTATGTTTACCTTAGACAGTCTTAATTTAAAATCGCTAAGGGGTGTTTGCCATTCATCTCTAGCCTCTTTTAAAAAGCTCACATCACCATGATCCCAAGCACTAATAAATGCGCCTTCACAGGTATCTAGTGGCGCGGTTTCTTCACCAATAACGAGAGCAAACTCACCGTTAACTTGCTTCATTACCTTTTCAATAGTGCTTAAAGTGGCAGAAAAATCAGCTTGTTCTAATAATAAATTTAAGCGCTGCTGATTCAATTCATCATCGGGGAGTGTTTGCGTTTGCTGATCGTCAAATATTTGTAAGTACTGCTCAACTTTTCGCAAATAAAGGTAATTGCGTTTAAGCTCGCTTGCTTCTTGCTCATCTATAACTTGGATGAGGGCCAACTCATTTAATGCTTTAAGTAATGATTGAGTTTGTAGGTTAGCCTCTCGCCCACCTCGTACCATTTGCAGGGCTTGCACTATAAATTCAACTTCACGAATGCCACCAGCACCTAGTTTTATATTATTAGTTAAGCGTTTACGGCGAACCTCTTGTGCAATCATTAACTTCATTTTACGCAAAGATTCAATTACCGAAAAATCAATATACCGGCGATAAACAAACGGCTTTAAAAGCTTAATAAATTCATCCCAATATTTATTAGGTGTGCCAATTAGGCGCCCTTTTAACATTGCGTAGCGTTCCCAGTCGCGACCTTGTTCTTGGTAGTAATCTTCAATGGCATTAAAGCTCATAACCAAAGGGCCACTTTCGCCAAACGGGCGTAGGCGCATATCAACCCTAAATACCTGCCCGTCACCGGTGGCTTGGTTAAGTGATGCAATGAGCTTTTGTGCAACTTTGGTATAAAATACTTGGGCCTCAAGGCTTCTGCGGCCACCTTGGGTTTTTGTACTGCGCGGATATGCAAAAATGAGATCAATATCAGAGGAGTAATTTAGCTCTTGTCCGCCGAGCTTCCCCATCCCTAAAACCATTAATGGCATTGCTTGGTTTTGCTCATCAAGCGGCTCACCATTTACTTTTGCCACCTGTGCATGCGCCCATTGGTTAGCACTATTTATTAGCATGTCAGCCAATTGGCTTATGTAATTAATACTATCGGCAATGGGGTTATTACAGCATAAATCTAAAAAGGCGACTTTAAGCCAGTACTTTTCACGATATTGGCGAAGTACTTTATGGCACTGCACTTCATCAATGTCAGCTAAGTTGAGGTTTTTAAAAGGAGAATCTATTACTCTATTTTGTATTTCGTCTTTGCATAATAGCCAAGTATTTAAATCAGGTTGTGATTCTAAACTGCGCCAAGCAAAGTCGCTTAATGCTAATAACCTTACAACTTCACTTTGTTTACTTTGCTGCGGGTATAACTTTTCAAAGCGCATCAAGCCAAGTTTTTGTAATTGAATAGGAAGTTGCTTTACGTTACTCATCAATCCTCTCTTTTATATCATCAATAACCGTACTAGAATGATTAAAACCTAGAAAGGTTAACTTAATTAGGATCACCATGTCATATTTGTCTTTATCTAACACTAGTTTTATTGCGATTGCCATTAGTTTTGCGGTTATTTGCATAACTATTTTTTGTTTACGAGTTGTCACTCAAATTAAAGCAAAACAAGCGCTTAAAGATGAGCTAGCACAACACGACAACTTTGCCATGGGTATTAGTTTTGCATCTGAAATATCAGTTGTTATAGCCACTATGGCTTTCTTATTTGACGAAATAAGCATAAGTACCGCACAGTCAAACCCGTTAAAAGTGTTAATTATTATTATTCTTTTATTCACTTTTATAAAAGTGGGTCATTTAATTCACAGAAAATGGATACTCCACAGGTTTAACGAAGAAGCTGCCATACTAAAACAAAATGTATGTGCTGCATTGGTAGATTCAGGAATGTTAATCGCTAACTGTATTATTGCACTTGGCTTATACACGTGGACGCACACTCAAGGGTTTAGCAACTTACTTATTGCTTGTGTTAGCTTTTTTACGCTTCAGGGAATGTTTGCATTGGATAGTAAAATACGAGAACACCGTTTTGCAAAAGCAAATCAAGGAGCTTCGCTACAAAGTAACTTTAACCTAGAGAATACGTCTATTGGTATAAGGTATGCTGGCAAATCAATAGGTTTATCATTGGCTGTGTATGCTGGTTTATCTAGCGCAGCATTTCAAAACGGTAAAATGGTAGAAAACATATTTACACTCGTTATGCATTGCGGTGTAATGTGGATATTACTCTACAGCTTAACGTATGTGATAAAAATTATCTCTTTACCAAATATTGATACGGCTCTTGAAATAGACCATCAAGACAATATTGGGGTAGCGTGTATAGAGTTTGCTGTTTTTTGTGCTATTGGCTATTTACTTATTAGCATGTTTTCTCTTTAGACCTTTTTACTAAAAATACAGTCATTAAAACGTCTGCATTTAAGTAATAATGGTAATTACTTAAATGCAACAAGGTCCTACCTCTATGCCACTTGAAATAACGAACTACTTGTTAATTGACATAGACAACGAATTTAGCCGCGCATTTGCTGAGTATTACGTAAATAATAATGGCAAAACAAAAGCGAGTACGCTTATTGCTGCAGGCAGTAATACACGCCAGTTAGTAAAAATGATGTTTGACGAACTAATTAAAGACTATAGTTATTGCGACCTTGAAAACGAAATAAGCGTTTCTGAATTAATTAACTATCTAAAAGAGCATCACGATTTACACGGAGTCCTTTTTAATAGTACCGATTACTTACTCGCAAGCGATAAACAACGCTTTATTTATAACTCGTTACATGAACAGCGCTTTTTAATAAGCTTTGATGATACAGGCTATACACTAAGCCTAGTTACTGACGAGACGTTAACGGAACCTTCGCAAAATCACCACGATATAGCGCACACACCACAAGATTTAATAGACCTTGCAGAGCAACTTAATAAAAATAAATAATTGCGCACAGCTCCCAGCTTACTTACCATAGCAGTATATATTTTTACGCTAAGTAGTAAGTGACGCCCTATGCGAGTTCCTCATATTTATCAAACATCGAGTATTGCCCTAAACACCCCTGTAACTTTAGATGACGATGCTGCAGGGCATATTGGCAGAGTGCTGCGCATGAAAGTAGGCGAGCATGTATCTATTTTTAATGGCGAAGGCGGCGAATACCTTAGTGAAATAATTGAGGTAACAAAAAAAACAGTCGTCGTAATGCCATTAGAGCTTAATCCCCATGATGTAGAATCCCCACTTAAAATTCATTTAGGCCAGTGTGTATCCCGTGGTGATAAAATGGATTTTACAATTCAAAAGTCAGTTGAACTGGGAATTACCGAAATTACCCCTATTTTTAGTCAACGCTGTGGCGTGAAACTAATGGGCGATCGTATTGAGAAAAAACACCAACAATGGCAAAAAATTGCAATAGCAGCGGCAGAGCAATCTGGGCGTAATTTTGTGCCAATTATTCATCCCCCTGTAGATTTAAAACAATGGCTTGCACAACAAACCAATGCAATTAAGCTCACTCTTCACCCTCGTGCTGAGCACAGCATTAAAACCATTACGGTACCTAAAGATGGCGTACGCTTTTTAGTCGGCCCAGAAGGCGGCTTTACCGACGATGAAATGGCACTAACTAAACAACTAGAATTTGTGGATATTCGCTTAGGCCCGCGCGTTTTACGAACGGAAACAGCCGCTTTAACGGTCTTAAGTGCATTACAACTTCAATTTGGCGATTTAGCTAATTGAAATAACTAAAAGCACCCTCATATAAACAGTAACATTTATAGTAAGGCAAAGCGCATGGCAATTAAGTTAGGTATTATTTCAGATCCTATTAGTGGATTTAACATCAAAAAAGACACCGGTTTTGCAATGATGATGCAAGCGCAAGAACGCGGCTACGAAATTTATTATATGGAGATGGATGATTTATCTCTTCGTAAAGGTAAGTCGTACGCTACAGCGTCTAAAGCGCAAGTGTTTAATAATGCAGAAAAATGGTACGAGCTTGAAGAAAAAGCCACTATAGCCCTTGCCGACCTTGATGTTATTTTAATGCGAAAAGATCCTCCTTTTGATACCGAATACATTTACGCGACGTATATTTTAGAGCGTGCAGAACAAGAAGGTACGTTAATAATTAACAAGCCACAAAGCCTTCGCGATGCTAACGAAAAGCTATTTACAGCATGGTTTAGCGAACATACGCCAGACACACTTGTTACACGTAGCCAAAAACAAATTCGTGAGTTTTTAGCCGAGCATAAAGACATTATTTTAAAACCCCTTGATGGCATGGGTGGCGCATCTATTTTCCGCCTTAGAGAAGACGATGCCAACATTGGTGTAATTTGTGAAACGCTAACCGAGCACGGCAGCCGCTTTGCTATGGTGCAAAATTACATCCCAGAGATCAAACAAGGCGACAAGCGCGTATTGGTTATTGATGGTGAGGTTATTCCGTATTGTTTAGCGCGAATTCCACAAAATGGTGAAACACGCGGTAATTTAGCTGTTGGCGGTCGAGGCGAAGCGCGTCCACTTAGCGAGTCAGATTTAAAAATAGCGCAAGCGGTTGCACCAACGCTTAAAGAAAAAGGCTTAATATTTGTAGGTTTAGATATTATTGGCGATAAATTAACTGAAATTAACGTAACTGCACCAACGTGCGTGCGCGAAATTGAAGCTGCTTATGATATTTCTATCACGGGTATTTTATTTGATGCCATTGAGCGTAAATTAGGTAAGTAATTACCACAATAAAAAGCCCATTAGTTTAAGCCTTTCATGCAATTAATGGGCTTTTTATGTCTATTTAAATAACTATGCCATACTCAAAGTTCATTAACTAAAAAGGGTGAAATCTATGCAGTCATTAGAAAATCATTTTTTAATCGCGATGCCGTCGATGCAAGACCCTTTTTTTAAACGTGCTGTTACCTATATTTGTGAGCACAATGAAGATGGGGCTATGGGCTTGGTAATAAACCAACCTATTGATGTTACCGTTGGCGAACTTTTAGATAAAATAGAAATTGATAACGACAAAACGCAAAACGCAGCAAAAGTAAGTGTGTTTGCAGGCGGACCCGTTAAAACTGACCGTGGTTTTGTTTTGCACTCTCCTCAATCAGGTTATTCAGCAAGCCAAAAACTCAGTAGCGATATTATGATCACTACCTCAAAAGACGTTTTAGCAAGCTTAACTACCGCACAAGCACCTGAACAATTTATTATTACATTGGGTTATTCAGGATGGGAGCAAGGACAACTCGAACAAGAGTTACTTGATAACAGTTGGTTGATCATAGAAGCCGATCCGAAGATCATTTTTGACACCCCCGTTGAAAAACGATGGGAAAAAGCAGTTTCAATGTTGGGCTTTGATATTAGCCAACTCAGCCCTGAAGCTGGTCACGCATAATAGTAATTTAACCCTTAGCAAACTTAAACAAGATACACATGACAAAAAAATCGCTTAAGCCGCAAGGCGAACGCACTGTAATGGGCTTTGACTTTGGCACCAAAAGTATTGGTATTGCTATTGGGCAAGAGCTAACAGGCAGCGCGTCTAGCCTTAAGGCTGTAAAAGCACAAGATGGCATTCCTAACTGGGACCATATTGCTGTACAAGTAACCGAATGGCAGCCTGACTTAATGGTTGTTGGCTTACCACTAAATATGGATGGAACGTCACAAGAGGTTACCTTTAAAGCAAAAAAGTTTGCCAACAGATTACATAATCATTATGGCATTCCGGTACAAACACAAGACGAGCGTTTAACGACTGCGGATGCTAAAGCGCGACTTTTTGAAAGTGGTGGCTATAAAAACTTAGGCAAAGGTAACGTAGATAATATGTCTGCGGTTATTATTTTAGAAAGTTTTTTTGAGTCTAGTTACGGTGAATAAACAGGCTATATAAATAACCTGTTATATAAATAAAAAGCGCCAATTGACGCTTTTTTTATATTAAGTATTTATATTCATTACTTTTTAAATCATTGATCGCTATTTTTATCGTCAAGGCCATCAATAGTAACGCCTTGTAAAAAGCCCGCACCTTGCTGCTCGTTATTGCGCAGTTTAATCATTAAGCGTAAATCATTTGGCGAATCAGCATGATGCAGTGCATCAGCGTAATTAATTCGCTGCTGTCTATACAGCTCAAATAATGCTTGGTCAAAGGTTTGCATGCCCATTTCTTTCGATTTAGCCATTGCCTCTTTAATACCACCAATATCACCGTTTTTAATCAGTTCAGCAACCATTGGTGAGTTAAGCAATATTTCAATAGCTGCAACACGGCTTTCACCATCAGCAGTCGGTACTAATTGCTGAGCAACAATTGCACGTAAGTTAAGTGCTAAATCGTACTTAAGCTTATCGTGTTTTTCTTTTGGAACTAAATGCATAATACGGTCAATCGCTTGGTTAGCATTATTAGCATGCAGTGTTGCAACACACAGGTGCCCAGTTTCGGCAAAGCTTAGTGCGTATTCCATAGTTTCTTGAGAGCGAATTTCACCAATCAAAATTACATCGGGAGCTTGGCGTAATGAGCTTTTAAGTGCTGACTCAAAGCTTTCGGTATCAAGCCCTACTTCGCGTTGAGTAATAATACTTTTGCGATGCTCATGAACAAATTCAATCGGATCTTCAATAGTCAGTATATGACCACGTTGATGTCGGTTACGGTAACCAATAAGTGCGGCTAGCGAGGTTGATTTACCCGTGCCAGTACCACCGACGAACAAAACAAGGCCACGCTTAGACATAATTACATCGGTAAGAATAGAAGGAAGACCTAGCTCACTCACATCAGGTATTTGCGTAACAATACGGCGAATAACCATACCTGCTTTATCGCGTTGCCAAAAGGCAGAAATACGAAAGCGCCCTTCGTCAGTGGCAATCGCAAAGTTACATTCTTTCGTTGTATGAAACTCTGCTTTTTGCTTTTCGCTCATTGCAGATTCAACTAACTCAAGCGATTGCTCATCTGTAAGCCTATCGTCACTGAGGGCTGTTAGCTCGCCGTTTATTTTTGCACTTACAGGTAGCTGACTCGATACAAATAAGTCAGAGCCTTTTTTCTCAATCATGATGAGTAAAAAGTCGTTTAAAGATAAAGCCATAATAGTTTCTTACCCGCCAAATTGTGTTTTGTCTTGTGCTTTTTCTTTCGCTGCCGCATTTGTAACAATGCCGTGATTAACTAAATTAGTTAAACATTGATCCATTGTTTGCATGCCCACAGACGCACCGGTTTGAATAGACGAGTACATTTGTGCAATTTTATCTTCACGAATTAAGTTACGAATAGCAGGTACTGCAATCATAATTTCGTGTGCTGCAACTCGCCCGCCACCAATCTTTTTAAGCAGTGTTTGCGAAATAACAGCACGCAAAGATTCAGATAACATTGAACGTACCATTGATTTTTCTTCACCTGGGAATACATCGATAATACGGTCAATGGTTTTTGGTGCAGATGTTGTATGCAACGTGCCAAACACTAAGTGGCCTGTTTCGGCTGCGGTCATTGCAAGACGAATTGTTTCTAAATCACGTAACTCACCAACCAATATTACATCTGGATCTTCACGCAATGCACTACGTAGCGCATTTGAAAAGCTATGAGTATCGCGATGTACCTCACGTTGATTAATAAGGCTTAATTTATTATCGTGAACAAACTCGATTGGATCTTCGATTGTTAGAATATGGTGATGTTTATTTTGATTTATATAATCGACCATAGCGGCAAGTGTTGTTGATTTACCAGAGCCCGTTGGGCCTGTCACTAACACGAGTCCACGTGGGGTATCGGAGATTGTTTTAAAAATATCTGGCGCACCTAAATCATCAAGCGTTAACACTTCACTTGGTATGGTACGAAATACCGCAGCAGGCCCGCGATTAGAGTTAAACGCATTCACACGAAAACGTGCTAAATTAGGCACTTCAAACGAAAAATCCACTTCGAGATTTTGTTCATAGTCCTTGCGTTGATTATCGTTCATAATATCGTAAACCAGACTGTTTACGTCTTTGTCTGCAAGGGCTGGTATATTAATGCGGCGAACATCACCGTCTACGCGTATCATAGGTGAAACACCCGACGATAAATGTAAATCGGATGCTTTGTGTTGCACACTAAACGCTAATAATTCGGTAATATCCATTTATGACTCCACAACTAACTGATAAATATATGGTTACAATAGCAGAACGACTCACATCCGCCTACGCTAGAATTGCAGACGCGGCAAAAATTGCACAACGAAACACTAACGAAGTCACTCTACTGGCAGTGTCTAAAACTAAACCAAGCGAAGATGTTATTGCAGCTTATGAGCATGGTCAGCGCGAATTTGGTGAATCTTATGTTCAAGAGGCTATAGATAAAATAGCTCAACTACAGTCATATAGCGACATCATTTGGCATTTCATTGGCCCGATTCAATCTAATAAAAGTGCTTTAGTGGCTGCCAACTTTGATTGGGTGCAAAGTGTTGATCGCATAAAAATAGCGAAACGATTAGATTCCCAGCGCCCAGACGATAAACAGCCTCTTAATATACTTATTCAAGTAAATATAAGTAATGAAGAAGCGAAGTCGGGTTGCCACCGCGATGAAATAGATGAACTTGCCGATTTTATTAACCAATGTGAGCACTTAACACTTCGAGGTTTAATGGCGATTCCCGCTAAAAGCAACGATCTGGATACGCAAATTCAATCTTTTGAGCAATTACAAACTTGCTTTGATAAACTAAAGACCCAATATCCTCAAGTAGATACTTTGTCGATGGGTATGAGTAACGATGTTGAAGCTGCCATTAGTGCAGGCTCAACCATGGTAAGGATCGGCACAGACATTTTTGGAACACGAACTTAAAAGGTGATAATAGATTTATGTCAGATAAAAAAATCGCATTTATAGGCACAGGTAATATGAGCTACGCCATTATTGGTGGCATGGTAAAAAACGGTTTTAACGCAAGTAACATTATTGCGACTAACCGCAACCAAGAAAAGCTTGAAAAGGTAGCAGCCGATTTCAAGGTGCAAACCACCAGTGACAATAACGAAGCCCTGCGCGATGCTGATGTAATTGTTTTGTCTGTTAAACCACAAATGATGGGCGATTTATGTAAATCGTTTCAAGAGTCGGGCGTAGATTTTAGCGATAAACTGTTTATTTCTGTTGCTGCTGGCTTAACTGTAAAACGTTTACGTGAAATGCTAGGTCAAGACGTTAAAATGGTACGTTGTATGCCAAATACACCGTCTTTATTAGGCCGTGGTGTATCAGGTTTATATGGTGCGGGCGAAACACAAAGCGAACACGAATTTGTACAACAAGTTTTTGAATGCACGGGCATTGTTGTATGGGTGGAAAAAGAGTCACAAATTAACGATATTATTGCTGTAACCGGCTCATCACCTGCTTACTTTTTCTTATTTATGGAAGCCATAGAAGAAAAAGCTAAAGCTCTGGGCTTTAACGATGAAGACGCTCGTCGCCTGGTACAACAAACAGCCCTTGGCGCCGCCGAAATGGCACTTAGCCAGCCTGATATTACTATTTCGCAACTACGTTCAAACGTAACATCTAAAGGCGGTACTACTCACGCAGCTGTTGAGCACTTAAAAGATGAAGGCTTAACTAAAACCGTTGGCGATGCAATGGATGCGTGTATTGCGCGTGCAGAGCAAATGGAAAAAGAACTTTAAAACCACTTTTTATTGAAGGTTACACTATGAATGCCATGCAATTTTTAATCAGTACCCTGTTTGATTTGTTTTTAATGGTGGTATTACTGCGCTTTTGGCTGCAGTGGGCAAAAGCCGACTTTTATAATCCAATGAGCCAGTTTGTGGTTAAAGCCACGTCGTTTGCGGTAAAACCACTGCGAAAAATCATTCCGGGGTTTGGCGGACTTGATCTAGCATCTCTGTTGCTGGCATTTATAGTGGCTGTAGCCAAAATTAGTACTTTAATGCTTGTTATATATAATGCGTGGGCAATACAGCCTGTAATTATACAAGCACTTATAACGGTACTAAAAGAAGGCCTTAACTTAGTTTTTTGGGTACTTATTATTCGCGCTATTTTAAGCTGGGTTAGCCAAGGTTATAACCCTATAGAAGCGGTTTTCCATCAGCTTACTGAACCAATGCTAAAACCAATTCGTAAAATATTACCATCAATGGGTGGCTTAGATTTATCAGTTTTAGTACTTATTATTGGTATTCAGTTTTTGCAAATGCTGCTTATGGATTTTTTAGTCTAATATGGATTTTTTAATTAGAGGCCCAAAGGCCTCTTTTTTATATGTTTTGAGGAATACATAATGAACCGTTTAATTAAGTTTTGTTTTATTGCTTGTTTAGCATTTGCATTTAACGCGCAAAGCGAAGAAATGCAAGGCGCACAATATAAAGAGCTTGGCCCTTGGCAAGTGCATTACATCGCCTTTCCTTCTACTTTTATTCAGCCAAAAATAGCAAAAGCGTATGGCCTTGAGCGAAGCGGATACAAAGGCATTGTGAATATTTCTATATTAAAAAATGATGCCGAAAATACAGCCCAAACAGCAAAGCTTACTGGCACAGCTAGAAACCTACTTGGCAATAAACAAACGCTTACTTTTAAAGAAGTAAAAGAAGGTGGTTCAATTTATTACCTTGCCCAAGTTGATTATACCAACGAAGAGATTTTACGCTTTGAGATTGAAATACAACAAAGTAATCAATTTCAAAAATTACAGTTTCAGCAAAAATTTTACGTAGATTAATAACATGACCAAAACTTTAGTACTTGCTACAGGTAACCCTGGCAAAGTAAATGAGCTAGCTAACATGCTAAGCCCTCTGAATATTAATGTAGTTCCACAGAGCGATTTTAACGTAGGTGAAGTTGCCGAAACCGGCACTACCTTTGTTGAAAATGCCATTATTAAAGCGCGTCATGCCGCTAAAATTACTGGCATGCCTGCTATTGCCGATGACTCAGGTTTAGAAGTTGATGGCCTAAATGGCGCACCCGGTGTTTACTCTGCCCGTTTTGCAGGCCCAGGTGCCAGCGATCAAGATAACATTGATAAGTTACTCGTAGACTTGGGTAATAACCCTATCCGTAGTGCTCGTTTTTGGTGTGTACTGGTATTAATGCGCCACGCAGATGACTCTACCCCCCTTATTTGCAGTGCAAGCTGGGAAGGCGAAATTACGCTCACTCAAAAGGGCAACGGTGGCTTTGGTTACGACCCTGTATTTTTTGTAGCAGAGAAAAATTGTACCAGTGCTGATCTTACAAAAGAGCAAAAAAATGCAGTGAGTCATCGCGGCCAAGCACTACAAAAACTATTGCTAGAGCTACAGCAAAAAGGCGGCCTGTGAACCTTCCACCACTGAGCTTATATGTGCACGTACCTTGGTGCGTGCAAAAATGCCCGTACTGCGATTTTAATAGCCACGGACAAAAAGGTGAAATACCTGAAGCTGAATATGTTCAGCATTTAATTGATGATTTAAAAGCAGATTTGCACTTAGTGCAAGGACGTAAAATTCACAGCATCTTTATTGGTGGCGGTACTCCGAGCTTATTAACTGGTGCGGCTTATACTCGTTTATTAAATGAAGTCGACAACCTAATTGGTCTTGAAGAGCACTGCGAAATTACCCTTGAAGCCAACCCAGGTACAGTAGAAACAGGTCGTTTTAAAGATTACGTAAAAGCAGGTATTAACCGTATTTCGATTGGCGTGCAAAGCATGCAAAACGACAAGCTAAAAGCACTGGGGCGGATTCATGGCAGTGACGAGGCTAATTATGCTGCGCAGCAAGCTAAAGAAGCCGGTTTAAATAGCTTTAACCTTGATTTAATGCACGGCTTACCAGGGCAAACACTTGACGATGCACTGAGCGATTTAAAGCAAATAATAGCGCTCGATCCTCCTCATATATCGTGGTATCAACTAACTATTGAACCCAATACTCAATTTGCTTCAAAGCCCCCTACCTTGCCACAAGACGAAACACTGTGGGACATTCAAGAGCAAGGGGTAGAGTTACTAGCTCAAGCAGGTTACATACAATACGAAATATCGGGCTATGCAAAACCGGGCTATCAATGCCAACATAACTTGAATTATTGGCGTTTTGGCGATTATCTCGGTATTGGTTGCGGCGCGCATGGTAAGGTTACTGATGCAAATACAGGGCTTATTACGCGTACTGAAAAGGTTAAACACCCACGCGGCTATATGGATTTAATTAAACCGTATATGTACAAAAGCTGGCATGTAGAGCAAGACGATTTAGCGTTTGAATTTTTTATGAATCGCTTTCGCCTTGTTGAGCCTTGCCCAATTAATGATTTTAATAAACTTACAACACTGCCACTGCAAAGTCAGCAAAGTGCATTAAACCAAGCAATTAATAAAGGTTTATTGACTCAAACAGACAGCCATTGGCAGGTAAGTTTAAAAGGTCATCGCTTTTTAAATGACCTGCTAGAATTATTTGTGTAGCCCCCAGCGCTACACAAAAAATAAATATAAAACACCCTAATGGGTTTCTAACAACAAAAGGGAAAACAATGCGTAAACTTACTTTTATTGCGGCCGCAGTAAGCGTTGCACTACTTGCTGGTTGCCAGCAAACAACACAACAAGCGACTTCAGCTCCTATTGCACAAGCAGTTCAATCACAACAAAGTGAAATAGACAAAGCCAATGCATTTTTTGAAGATACATTTAACCGCGACGTAATGAGCAGTCCTGTATATCAAACATACATGGGTATTAAGCAAGATTACGATAAGTGGGATGATGGCAGCGAAGAAAGACAGCTTAAAGATTTAGCGCAAACGAAAGCTGACCTAGTTGCACTAAAAGCAATCAGCCGTGATTTATTAGATGATGCAACAAAAGTTAGCTACGACTTAAAAAAACAAGATCTTGAAAGCTCAATTGCTGACTTTAAATGGCGCTACCATAATTACCCTGTGAACCAAATGTTTGGTACGCATTCTATGATCCCTGCATTTTTAATTAATCAGCACTCAATTAGTAATGTAAAAGAAGCTAAAGACTACATTTCTCGTTTAAATGGTGTAACTGGTGTTATTGATCAGCTTATCGTTGATTTAACTGTACGTGCAGAAAAAGGCATCATAGCCCCTAAGTTTGTATTCCCGCATGTTATTGATTCAAGCAAAAACATTATTCACGGTGCACCGTTTGAAAAAGGCGATGATTCTACATTGCTTGCTGACTTTAAACGTAAAGTAACAGCGCTTGAAATTAGCCAAGACGAAAAAGACTCGTTAATCAGCGATGCATCAGATGCATTAAAATCGGCTGTTAAACCATCTTACTCTAAGTTAATTAATTACCTTGCACAGCTTGAAAAACGCGCAGATGATCGCGATGGCGCATGGAAATTACCTGATGGCGAAGCGTTTTATAACAACGCACTTAAGCGCACAACTACAACAGATTTAACGGCTAAAGAAATTCATGCAATTGGTCTATCTGAAGTGACACGTATTCATGATGAAATGCGTGAAATTAAAGACAAAGTTGGCTTTAAAGGCGACTTAAAAGCGTTTATGCAGTTTATGAAAACTGACAAGCAATTTTACTACCCTAATGATGCACAAGGTAAACAACGCTACCTTGATGAAGCCACTGGGCTTATTGATACAATGAAAACGCGTTTAGATGAGCTATTCATTGTTAAACCAAAAGCTGATTTAAAAGTAAAAGCGGTTGAAGCATTCCGTGAAAAAGCGGCAGGTAAAGCATTTTACCAACAGCCAGCTCCAGATGGGTCACGCCCAGGTGTTTACTACGCTAACCTTTACGATATGGAAGCAATGCCAACGTATCAAATGGAAGCACTGGCTTACCACGAAGGTATTCCGGGACACCACATGCAAATAGCTATTTCGCAAGAGCTAGAAGGTATTCCTAAATTCCGTAAGTTTGGTGGCTACACAGCGTATATTGAAGGCTGGGGTTTATACTCAGAGTTCATTCCTAAAGAAATGGGCATGTACTCAGACCCTTACTCTGATTTTGGTCGCCTTTCAATGGAATTATGGCGCGCATGTCGCTTAGTTGTTGATACAGGTATTCACGCAATGAAGTGGACTCGCCAAGAAGGTATTGATTACTACGTAAATAACACCCCTAATGCTACATCTGACGGTGTTAAAATGGTTGAGCGTCACATTGTAATGCCTTCACAAGCAACCGCTTATAAAGTGGGTATGCTTAAGATTTTAGAACTTCGTGAAGACGCTAAAAAGCAACTGGGTGATAAATTTGATATTCGTCAGTTCCACGACGTAGTGCTTAAAAATGGTCCTGTACCACTTAATGTACTAGAAAACTTTGTTAATGAATGGGTAGCAAGCAAAAAGGCTTAAAACCAATTTAAACAATTGCTTTAAATATGAAAGGTCGCATTTGCGGCCTTTTTTGTTTTATAGTAGCAAAAAAGATTTTGGAAATAATAATGGATTTAAGCATACAACTACTTAATGCGCGTATTTCAAAGCAGCAGTTAAATGAACTCGATAACGACTTTAGACAGTTAAGCCCTGCTCAGCAAACTTTGCAGCTTAACCATTTATATGACAGCGCCCAACGGTTGAGTGTTAAGTATGACTTTATGCAAAACATAGCAATCCGTATATTAAGTACTAATACAGCACCTTCTCTATTTATTAACCAACTCACTAATATTGACGCATTGAGCTTTTTCACCCCAGCGCTGAGAGTAAATAAAGGCTTTTTAGTACAAGATACTCAAGGAAATAACGTACTGCACAATGTGTTTAAGCATGCCGATGCTACAAAGCTACCATTTAACTATGTACGCTCTTTAATGTTGTTTGAATCAAATGATGACTTAGTTAAAGCACTCGCGCAGCCCAACTCTCACGGATTAACACCAGTTGCCTGCTACATTGCCTATGCAAATAAACCGAGCACACCGGTAAAGCATGAATTTTCAGCTTTGTTAGCATTAATGGAAATAGAGCAAAAACAAAACCCTAACGCAAAACAGCAGCTTGCCAACGTACTAAAAGGGCAAAAAGTTAACGAGACCACAATTTTACTGAGCGCCGCTTACTTGCAACGCTCAACGGCGCAAGTTGCTCACTTAATCAAGGCGCTTTAATTCACTCACAACTTCTGTACGCACACTGTCTATGGCATGTGTAATAGATTGCGCAGCACTTTGCTGATCAACCATATTTGGCCAATTTGTTTGCCAGACCTTTTGTAAGTCTTTTGTTTTTAAATGTACTTTATCAACGGCTAAGTAGCTTAAGTCATGAATTAAGTTAACTTTAACCCAGCCTTTTCTAGGGCTGCCATCTATTTTGTTATTATCGTAATGTGCGGCAAATACAATAAGCTCAAGCTCGGCTAGTTCTTGTAAAATTTGAAAGCTAGCAATGCGTGTATTGTTGTTCTCTTCACTTGCCTCCATTCGCCATGCATTATAACTAAAGCCTATAAACGCAAACACTACGCTCGCTATAGCAGTAAAAAAATACGAACGGGGCGCCAGTACAAACTGACCATATTTAGACTCTGACATATTATTTCCTAGGGCCTGTTTATCTTTCGAGGTTAAATTTGCAGCAGTATGTTTGGTATTTAGGCAAGGCAGAGCCTATGCAGTGTGGTTATTCCCCATAAATAGGCGATAACGTGGAATAAATGCCAAACATACGCTGCCCGAAGGGTTCTGCCTAGGGGCAATTTACTCTTTGTTGCTCGGTTTTTACTTAGCCCGCTAGGTTACAAACCTCACGCCGCGATTAAATCGCCCCTAGATTGAACAAATTTTAATCCTGAAAGGTCAACAGGCCCTAGTCATTTAAATAATATTCAACACTGGTTACCACTCTTATATTTTTTATTTGCGGTGTGTTTGAATCTCGATTACTGATACTAAATTGCCCTTGGCGAGCTGTTTTTATTTTGCCTAATTTTGAATTAGAGTCTTTAGCAAATTTATTAGCGACTTCACGCGCTTTTTCAGTTGCTTCTTGCACCATCGCAGGTTTTACATCATTGAGGCCAGTAAAAATATATTCAACTTTTGTTTCGTAGCTGTCCTGCACTATTGCGATATCTTGTTTAGCAAGTTGGCTCACTTTGCTCAACGCGTTTTGCACTTTATCTGGCGCATCAGAATAAACAATAATATTTGAGCGCACTATGTATCTAAATTGCTGATTTTCATTACTGTATTCACGTGCTTGCTTATCAATAACTGACTGGCTGCCTATTGTTATTTCATCGTCGTCAAAACCATGCAGTTTTAAAAAAGCAGTTACAGCATCATTTTTTTTCTCAACTCGGCTGACTAATTTTTCAAGATTATTGTCGGCATCACTAAATTGCAGAGGCCAAATTACCGTATCGGCTATAACTTCTCGCTCGGCCAATCCCTTAACCTGCACAGTACGTTCCATCTCTTTTACACTGAGAGCTGTGCTCTTTAAAATAAACCCTAAGCTAATTAAGCCTATACTTAAACAAATAGCCGCTATAACAATGTAAAAACCGGGGGTTTTATTCACAATAATCTCCTTGATTGATATCAATAATAAGCATCTAGACGCTCGAAATAACACAGTAAACAGGGTACATTGAGACTATAAATAACGCAAAATTTAATCAGCCTAGGAAAAACCATGAGCCTTAAGCGCATTACCCAGTTTTTTAACCCAAGCTCAGTGGCCGTTATTGGTGCCTCTAATATATCAACTCGTGCTGGTTTTGTGGTTATGCGCAACTTACTTCAAGGCGGTTTTAAAGGGCCGATAATGCCCGTTACTCCAAGCCATAGCGCAGTACATGGCGTACTTGCTTACCCCTCTATTGCTGACTTACCAAAAGTACCCGACCTTGCTGTTATTTGTACTAACAAAAATACCTTAATTGATATTATTGAGCAGCTTGGAGAGCTTGGCTGTAAAACGGCTATTGTTATTGCAGATGGGCTTTCTGGAGAGCAAAAAAGCGCACTTAAAGCATGCGCTCAAGCCAAACAGGTTACTTTGCTTGGACCCAATTGTTTGGGCTTGCTGATCCCTCATATTGGTTTAAATGCGAGCTTTTCACATACCGTGGCGAGCCCAGGTAAAATTGCATTTGTATCGCAATCAGCAGCTGTATGCTCAACCATTTTAGATTGGGCTAAAAACAAAGAAATTGGCTTTTCATATTTTGTATCGGTAGGTGATTGCCTTGATATAAACTTTAATGAACTACTCGACTTTTTAGGTCGTGATGCTAAAACCAAAGCTATTTTACTCTACATTGATAACATTGAAGATATTCGTGGCTTTATATCAGCAGCAAGAGCCGCGGCCTTTAGTAAACCTGTAATTGCAATTAAAACAGGTAAAACAAGTGCAGGCGCACTTGCAGCCGAAATTCACACCGGTGGAAAGCAAAGCTCTGATGCTGTTTACGATGCGTTATTTCAACGAGCGGGTATGCTGCGCGTAAATGATTTACGAGAGCTATTTGCAGCGACACAAACACTCGCCATGCATCCAAAATTATTAAAAGTAGAGCAACTGACAATTTTAACTAATGGTGGCGGCCCGGGTGTTATGGCCGTTGATGAGCTAATTCAAAGCTCCGGTAAATTAGCAGAACTAAGCATTGAAACCCGAAATGCGCTAAATAAAGTTATTCCGCAATCAGAAACCACCTCAAACCCTGTGGATATTTTTGGCGACTCAGCACCTGCGCGTTATAAGCAAGCATTAGAAATTTTACTGCACGCAAAAGAAGTTAAAAACTTACTGATTATCCATACTCCCTCAGCGCTTGCGCCCAGCGAAGACTACGCCAACATTATTGTAGAAACCTTACAAACATTACCCAAAATGGCACGCCCTTACGTTATAACTAATTTTATGGGTGAAGACGCATCTTACGCCGCCAGAAAAGTGTGCTCAAACAACGCAATACCAACTTATAGAACACCAGAGGGTGCTGTTGGCGCGTTTATGCACTTGGTAACGTATCGCCGTAACCAAAAGCATTTAACGCAAACACCTGAGTCGAATACTGATGACGCAAAAATAAATAAAGTAGCAGCTAAAGCGCTTATTAATGAGTTTTTAGATGACGGACAAAGCTACTTACCTACCCATCAGGCAAGCCAAGTATTAAATCACTATGGTATTACATGCATTCAAACTGAGGTGGCTTACACCCCAACAGAAGCCAGAGAGCAAGCCATAGAACTTGGTTTTCCGGTCGCGTTAAAACTTATTAGCCCAAGTATTGCTTCAAAGTCTGAAGTAGGTGGTGTGGTGCTTAACTTAAACGACGCCAACGAGGTTGAACAAACCGCTTTTGCAATGCTTATCCGTATTAAAAACACTTATCCGGATGCTGTTATTGAAGGGTTTTCATTACAAAAAATGGCGCCGCGAGCAGGCGCAAATGAGCTGCGAATTGCAATTAAAACCGAGCCTAATTTTGGTCCTGTTATATTATTAGGTGAAGCAGGAACCGGCCTTGAATATGCGCAAGCCGCCGTTGCTCTGCCTCCACTAAATATGAACTTAGCAAAGTATTTAATTGCGGCAGCGCACGATAAAGGCGTACTAAAGGAGCGCATATTACCCGAAAAAGTTGATAAGTATCGTTTGTGTGCACTGCTAACGCGTATTTCTCAGTTAGTTATTGATCAACCTGACATAAGCTCAATGGAACTTAATCCTATTCTTGCCAGTAATGGACAGTTTTTAGTGCTCGATGCCACCATGACACTTAGCCGCTATCAAACTCAGAGCAATCGTAAGCGCTTATCTATTCGTCCCTACCCTATTGAACTTGTTGAAGTGGTAACACTTAAAAACAACACCCAGGCTACGCTCAGGCCAATAAAGCCAGAAGATGAACAAGCTCATAAAGCATTTGACGAGTCACTTAATAAAGAAGACAGATATAAACGCTTTTTTGGCGAACTACCACAATTTAACCACGATCAACTCGCTAAAATGACGCAAATTGATTACGACCGTGAAATGGCGTTTATTGTTTGCCAGCGCTTTGAAGGTAAAACACGTACATTAGGTGTATCTCGCGTCATTATGGACCCCGATAACCTGCATGCTGAGTTTGCCATTGTAGTACGCTCAGATTGCCAAGGCTTAGGGCTTGGTCGCATACTAATGAGTGCTGCAATTAACCACTGTAAACGCCAAGGTGTTGAGTCGATTGAAGGCATAACTTTACCAGAGAATACGGGGATGATTGAGCTTGCCCGTAAGTTAGGCTTTAAAATTAGTCGCGACTTTGAAGAAGGCAGTATTAATATGGTACTTAAACTTAAATAATGAATGAACCACACACTTTAAGACAAAAAATGGCTTGCCTGTTTGAAGGCACAGGCCAGTACCATCGAGCAGGACATATTCTTGATATTGCACTCATTAGCTTAATAATGATTAACGTTGTAGCCATTGTTATTGAATCAATTCCAAGTGTGGCAGAGCAGTATTACAACGAATTCTTAGTTTTAGAAATTGTCTCGGTCGCTATTTTTGCTATTGAGTACTTAGCCAGACTTTGGGCTTGCGTAGATAAAACACAATATGCAGCAATGGAAGGGTCTCATACCAAACGTCGGCTTAGCTATTTTTTCTCCCCTTTGGCAATTGTTGATTTAATTGCGATTTTACCAAGCTTAATGATGTTTTTATTTCCTCTCGATTTACGTTTTTTACGCGTGCTCCGACTATTAAGGGTATTTAAACTCACTCGCTACTCACGCGCCATGCAGCTACTTTTAAAAGCCTTTAACGATGAAGGTAGTTCATTAATGGCTGCTTTTTTTATTATGGCCGTCGTGCTTATTTTAGCTTCATGCGGAATTTACTTAATTGAGCACGACATACAACCCGATAAATTTGGCTCTATTCCTGCGGCTATGTGGTGGGCAATGGCAACATTAACAACCGTTGGTTATGGCGATGTAGTACCTATAACGCCATTGGGTAAGTTTTTCGGCGGTGTTATAACACTACTGAGCATGGGAATGGTTGCGATACCTACCGGTTTACTGGCGTCTAGTTTTTCAGAACAAATACGTAAACGCCGCCAATTTTTTGAAGATGCCGTACATGAACAAATTCAAGATGGCACTCTTAATGATACTCAACAAGAACACCTAGAAGAACTACGCTATAAATTAGGCTTGAGTAAACTAGAAGCTAATAAGGCCATTAAAACGCAGTTGAATGAGCATAATAGCCATTTGTTTTGCAGGCACTGCGGTAAAAGGCCTTAAATAAGTACTGCTATTATTAATTAAATATGTCACTCCAATTGCGATTAATAAGCGGGAGTACTTCGGTATTAGGTACCGGTTTACTAAATAAGTACCCTTGGAAATGCATGCATCCTCGCGCCTTTAAAAAGGCGAGTTGGTGCGAGCTTTCTACGCCTTCAGCTACACATTCTTTACCTAAACTATCAGCAAGCGCGAGTATTGATTGAATAATAGCTTCATCGTCAGAATCTATGCCTATGTCTTGTACAAAGCTTCTATCTATTTTTAATACATCAATAGGAAAACGCTTTAAATAAGTAAGCGATGCGTAACCCGTACCAAAATCATCCATATACAATCTACAGCCCAACTTTTTAAGTTGTTCCATGCTGTGTAGCGCTTCTTTTGAATCACGCATTAATATTGATTCGGTTATTTCAAAAACAATTGCCTCAGACGACACTCCTGAATTACTTAACGCTTTTTTAATTTCAGGAACAAGGTCTTTAAACTCAAAATCAAGAGCCGATAAATTAATAGATAAATACAGGCTAGGTGAGGCTTTTCGCCACTCTTTTAGCTCTAATAAAGCGCGCGCAAAAGTCTGCAGCATAATTTTTGTAATTAGGCCTATACCTTCTGCTGCCACCGAAAACTCTTGAGTTTGCACAAGCTTATTTTCAGGCCAACGCAGCAGTACTTCAAAGCCTTCTGTTTTTTGACTTTCAGCGTTAATAATAGGCTGGTAGTAATTACAAAATTCTTCTTCTTGATACGCTTTAGTTAGCTGAGACTCAAGATGCAGCGCTCTTTGAACATGCTGATTCATCTCTTGCTTATAAAACTGATAACGCCCCTCTAAAGAGTCTTTTGCATGATATAACGCTATGCTCGCAGCTTTTAAAAGCGCAGAGCCTTGCTGTGCATCATCTGGTGATATAGACACACCAATACTTAAATTAACGTTTACAACTTGGCCATTAATCGTAATATTTTGATTCACACAATCCATCAACTTAGTGCATATAATGAGTACTTGTTCGATTTGCTGAATATCTTCCACCAGTACTACAAATTCATCGCCACCAAATCGAGCAACACTATCCGATGGACGCAAGGAGCATTTTAAACGCTCAGCAACCTCTTTAATTAGCTCATCAGCAACTGCATGCCCCAAAGAGTCATTAAAGTATTTAAAACGCTTAATATTTATATGTAATAAAGCAACTTTACATTCGTGCAATTTTGCTTGCTCAAGGGCGTGTTCAACGCGGTCATTAAATAATGTACGATTTGGCAACCCTGTTAAGGCATCGTAGTTGGCCAATAAGTGCAGCTCATTTTCGGCTGATTTTTGTGCATTTATATCGGTTAAAATAATGACATAGCTATTAAGGCGCTGTTCGTTATCGGCCACTGCACTTATTTTCACAAGTACATGGCGTGGCTCACCACTTGCTAAAACTACACTGTCTTCACACGAAAAGTGCTCTCCAATGGATAGCTTTTGCATTATGCGTAAATAATCAAAACGATTGCTGCGCGATATACCTAAATTTAATGCTCGACTAGATAACGACTCAGCAGAGAAATTAAAGGCGGTTTGCAGTGATTTATTAGAAGCCCGAATATTTAAATTTTTATCGAGGATAAACACCCAATCACGTGTTTGCTCAAATGCTGCCGTAAATAGTAAAGCGTGTTCTTCAAACACCATCTCACGGGTCATATTTGTGTAGGTACCCGCTACTTTTTGTGGCGTTTTATCATCCCACTCAACGACTTTTCCAAAATCCTTATACCAGCGCCAATAGCCTTTTGCATGGCGCAGGCGGTAGGTGCAATTAAAGTAACCTTTATCGGTAGATAAAAACTCAAGCCACTCTAAGCGAAATAGCTGTTTGTCTTGCGGATGAATTTTAGATAAATATTCATCAAGGCTCACGGTTTCATTTTCGTAACCTAACTCACTCGCTAAGCGAGGTTGGTAAATACTTGGATTGCTTGATTCCCAATCCCAAACACCCGATTCGCTGCCTTCAAGCGCTAGCTTTAAACGCGCTTCGCTTTCTTTACTTTCTTTATTTGCTGCCAATAAAATACGCTGAATTTTATTACGGCGCATAACCCACATAGCAACAAAGCCAATAAACAGCATGCCATAAAGCACCATAAAATAAGGTGCACGCCAAAGTGGATACTTTACTTTTATTTTTAAAATAGCAGGCGAGGTATATTCGCCAGTCAGGGGGTCTTTAGCCCAAACTTTTAATTGATAATTACCTGGATTCAATTTTGGAAACAATACACGGTTGTTATTTCGGGTATAACTTTTTTGTCCGTTATCGAGTTGATACTCATAAATGATGCGTTCTTGATTACTAAATGCCATGGCCGAAAATGCAACTTCAAGCCCTATATCATCATGGTTTAACACAACCTCGTTGAGCGGTTGTTTTAAATCAAGCGATAAATCTCGTGACATTAAATCAACTCGCGTAATATTTACGTGATCAATAAGCGACTGATAGTTTTGGTTTTCCATTGGATGAAAATAAGTAAAACCTTTTAAGCTACCATACGCAATATGGCCATCTTTAAGCTGTGCCATGGCGTTGCTATTGAACTCAGCAGAGAGTAGCCCTTCTGATGTAGAAAATTGCTGAAAATGAAGTGTTTCTGGGTTTAATCGCCAAATGCCTTTATGGCTACTCATCCAGATCATGCCATCATCATCTAGCACCATATCGTATAGCAGAGTGCCTAATTTATTCCTCTCTAAATCGATTGTATGGACTAATTGATAAGTAGATGCGTCAAGGCCTATTAAGCCGAAATTAGAAAGTGATATCCACAATATATTGTTGTTATCAATTAAGTAAGAAAGCACACTAATGGCTACGTTTTCATGCTGTTTTGGCACTTTATAAATCATTTTAAGTGCTAAATCACTTGGGTTTACTTGGTATAAAATACCGGCATTAAAAAATAATGGTGAATCTGGTTTATTGCTCAGCGCAGGTAAAAAGCCATGGGCTAAAAAGGGTTCAAATTGATCAAACTGACCACCCAAACGCGTTATTACTTGAGAATCTATATTGTATATAAATACCCCATGATCTGAGTGCACAAAGTATAGATCGCCATTTGGCATTAATGTAACGCCATGTACCCTACCGGTAATTAACTCCTGATTAGCAGGGTTATGTACTTTAGGTTCGCTAACTTGATGCGTTACAGGGTCAAAAATAAACAAACCACGATTTGTATAAAGCCATAAATTATTTTTATAAGGCGTTATTTCATATACGGTAAACTCAGTGGTGAGTAAGTCGACTTTGTAATCTTTTAAATAAGCTTTACCAATATTTGTTTTTAAATCAACCTCGGTAATACCGTTATGCGTTGCAAGCCAAAGCTTGTCTTTATATTCGGTAATCCCCCAGATAGAGTGATGCGATAAACCATCCCCCCCGAGCAAAGTGCCATCGACATTATTAAAATGATAGCTGTCATGAGATAAATAAAACGCACCATCAGTCTTAGTCGCAACCCATGTACCACCCGATTTATCTTTAGCCATATCAATAATACTGGTATCGGCAAGTGTGTACTTACTTTGGGCTATTCGAGTATTTTTAATCATCTCCCCGGTGTTTAAATCAAATTTAAACAAGCCTTTATCGGTAGCTAAATCTATTTTTCCGTGTTCGTTTACTATGCTCCAAACATTTAGGTCACTTAGTAATACCTTACTTTCAAAAGGCAAATCGGGGCGTTCAAACATTTTTGATAAGTTACTAATATCAACTTCGTATAAACCTTGGACCGCCCCTACTAACAACTGTTTATTTTCACCTAATGCGAACGACTTAACATTATTTTGGTAAATATGCTCAGCTTCACCTTTTAAGTGCTGTAGGGGTCTAACTTGCTCTGTTGCAATATCAAATACATATGCGCCATGGCTTGTACCTATAAATATATAACCATTGTAGGCAAAGAGCTTTCTCACAAGGGTGTTTTTATATTTAGCCGGAAGCTCAAAAATAGTTGTGATTTTTCCGGTTGCTATATCAAGCTTTGCAAAGTCGCGGCCTCGGCCAATCCAAAGTGTTTTTTTATCAACGGCCACCATACTAAAAACAGACTGATTGATAATTTCTTCTTCACTGGTAGGTTTTTCTAGAAATTGCTGATATGAATCTGTTACGGGGTCGTATCTAAATAGGCCTGCAAGTAAAGAGGCTATCCAAATGTGCCCTTGAGGGTCTTGGTAAATACGATCAATGATCGCTTCTTCTAATTCACCATTAGGGCCGTTTATTGGAATAACTTGATAGCCATCATAACGATTAAGCCCAGCCTCAGTAGAAAGCCAAAGGTAACCATTAGTGTCGATAAGCATTGTATTAACGTAGCTTTGCGATAAGCCTTCGCTTGGAGATAAACGTTTTACTTGTGCGCCTACTTGGCAACTTAGGATAGTTATTAAAACTACAAAGCAACTAATGATCCCATTAACGCATTTACTCATGCTTATTCCATATTATTATTTATTATTATGGGTACTCTAGAGCGACTATATTTCGATGTTTGTAAGTATCAAAAAGTACTTGTAAAGCAAGAGTATATGTTAACACCTGGTTAAAACCAATAGCACAATATAAATCAACTACGTTTTTATATGCGAAGGTATTAATCATCTTATCTTGCGACTTTAAGAGTGTTGATAATAGCTGTTTAGCAACACCTTTACCGCGATGTTCCAGCACAACAAACATGGTAGATAAAAATAAGAACTCTGTTTTATCTTGCAGCCTACATGCTGCAACTATTTCATTATTATAGTAAGTAACCCATACCTTATCTTGTTTATTAGCCCGCCCTCTTACATTATGTTTTTTATAAAATTTATTAACGAGTGGAACTTTTAGCCCATCCAGCAACTTAACTATATACATTTTTATATCAACACTTAGCTAAGCATTAGCGCTAAATATTGCTCAAACTTTTGCTTCAAAACCATTTGTTCAGCCATTGGACGGCTATGGATTGTATTATAAACTTGCTCTCTCGTTTTTTTATTTCGCTTAATTTGATACGCCCAAAAAGACGCTTCATAATCTAACTGAATTTGGTATTTTTCTTCACGTGGCAATAGGCATAAATTAAAACTCACAATACTTCCTCATTCGCTTTTAAAATTATTTGATTAACCCCGAAACTGGGCAAGAGGTAATCTCCTTGTTATTATACGCGTCTTATTTTATTTATTTCTGTAGTAATTGGAACTGATAATGAATAGACATTTTAGTATCTTGTTATTATTGGTAAATTTATTTTTTAGTGCCTCTTGTTTTAGTCATCAATACAACCTCACTTTTAATCGTCCGCAAAGTACACCACAAGCTGATTATGCCTTAGAGTTATTAAAGTTAGCATACGCAGATATCGGTTTTAAAATACATATAATCGATTTTAGCCACCAAAATGCTTTGCTAGCTGCAAATAATGGCGTACTTGATGGGCAGTTAGGAAGAGATGCAAGCGTTGAAGAAAATTACGAAAACTTAATTAGGGTCGATTATGAGCTCTTTAAGTTTGACTTAGTATTGTATAAAAACTGTTTACCTAGCAGTTTAGAACAGCTCGATAGCGTCGCAATTGTTGATGGCTACCCTGTCCAAGAACATTATTTAGCAAGCACACAGTTTGCAGGGAATATTATTAAAGTTAAAAGCATGAATACCCAACTTAATTTGCTTGCTCAGAAAAAAGTACAGGGAGCTTTAATGATTAACTTTATAATGCAAAACAATGAGCTACCTTCACCTCAAGGTTGCTTTGAAAAAGAAGTGTTGAATACTTATCCGCTTTATCATTATTTAAATAAGCGTAATGAAAACTTGGTAGAAAAGCTTAAAATGTCATTAATTAACTTAACTAACAATGGCACTGTATACGCACTAAGAGCCAAGTATGGATTAAGCTTTTAAAAGTCGAACCCTTGCTGCTGCGCCTGTGTGCTTGGCACTGCATTTTGCTGCTTTTTTTGAAGATAACGTTTGTAGCGCTGCTGGCACAAACTAAGCACCTTCTTTTTTTGGTCGTTGGTTAAGGTATTCCACGAAAAGCGTTCATCCCGACTACGATAACACCCTTTGCAATACCCTCTGTTATTAACTAAGCAAATACTCTTGCAAGGACTTGGAATATCAAATATTTCAATTTGTTGCATGCATAAGTACCGCCCAGTTGAAGAGGAGGTATTAGTATAGCGTTATTTTTGAGCAAAAAAAAAGCAGCAATTTAATTGCTGCTTAGTTTCATTGAGCTGTGAGTATTAATGTTCACAGCTATTAGTATTTATCTCTGTTTTACGGTGAAATGGCTTAGCGTACATAGCTAGCACTAATGGTTTTAACTCTTCAGGTACACAGGCTAAACGTTGTTCAAATGTCGCTGTATCAGGAGAGTCTATTACCGCATCTTTGCAACCACCAGCGATGTAATTGCCTGGGTGTAAATAAAACGAATCAACAATTTGCCTATCAATTGTTTTAGCAAGCTCTTCAGCACTATCACATTTAGATTCAATTGGTTGCCCAAATGCTAAATGCACGTGCCCTTTAGCAGTACTAAAGCCTTCAACAATGCTCGCAATATCTTCACCAGCCGATTTAACGTACTCACCATGATGTTGCTTGTGGTAAAGCTCTTTGGCTTTAGCAATTGCACACGGCTCATATTGATAAGAAATAGAAACAGGCACTATTTTTAACTCTTTAATATAATCGCCAAACTCTTTCTTTTGTTTACGCCCATTTAATTGCAGCATTTTTAAAAGCGCAGGATCAGTTTGATCAAAACCGTCTTTTGCACGCCCTTCTTTTTGCGCAATCCAAATAGAATTTCCACCGACCACAGAATCGTAAATGTATGACGATAGTTGAGTCAGTGCTTTTAACATCTCTTTTGGTGCTTTAGCAGAGCGCTTAACTATAAAGCTTTTATTTAGACGCATAAGCTCAGTAATGTAAGGTATTTGCAATAAATTATCGCCAATAGCAATACGCACTGTTTTCATTTTATGTTGGTATAAACCCCAGTTAACTAATGCAGGATCAAGCACTATGTCTCTGTGGTTTGAAATAAATAAATAGGCCTGGTTAGCATCTAACTGTTCTAACCCAGAAAAGGTAACTTTTGATGTGGTGCGCTTCACTAGTTTATCTAAGTATTGTGCCACTTCATTTTGCACATCTTCAACGGTGCTTACTTTGCCCCATTTTTTACGTAACTGACTTCTTACCATTGGACGCGCAATAAAAGGCACTGCCGATAAAAAGCGCGGTAAATTATACTTTGCTATTACATCAATAAACGCATCATCGTTAATTAAACGTGTAAGCGACGCCGCAACTTCGTCGTCGTTGTATGGGCGTATATCTGCGTATTTATCTTCTAATTCACTCATTACTACATCTACAGTGTTAAAAAACGGTACGCCAAAGCGCACCGTTTATGTCTATACCCGATTATAACTCAGCCAATCTAAAATGCGAAATAACCAAAAAAACGATTTTTATTTTTAGCAACTTGTTTTAAAGCCGAGTTTAATTACCTTCTATGACCATGAGCTTGCTTAAAAGTGCAAAAATCTGATCAGTCTAGCAAAATACCATGTTCTCAATCTGCTAGTGGGCAGACCACTAATACAAAGCCCTCTAATCATTTGGTAGTAATACCATTAACAAAGCCTTTCTTTCGTAGTACCTTAAGCTCGTATTTTAGATTTTTGATGGATCGTAGGCATCTTTTTACGATTTTAACTCTTTCAGATCCACTTATTTTAGGGCTCATAATGAACATTACTATTCTTGATAACGCAACGTTAGCTAAAACGTCTCTTACTGGTATTGAACAACTTGGTAAATTAACGACTTATGAACTTACTAGCCCAGAGCAAGTTATTGAACATTGCCAAGGTGCTGATGTATTAATCACTAATAAAGCAGTTTTAAATCGCGACACGATTAGCAAACTTACACAGCTTAAATTAATTTGTGTAAGTGCAACTGGTACTAATAATGTTGATCTAGAAGCCGCTAAAGAATTTGGTATTGCCGTAACTAATGTAGCTGGCTATTCAACACCTTCTGTTGTTCAACATACGTTTTCTTTAATTACTAACTTACTGGGTAACACACACCGCTATCAGGCGGATTGCCAGCAAGGCGCGTGGCAAAAAAGTGAAATGTTTTGCATACTCGATTACAGCTTTAACGACTTACAAGGTAAAACATTTGCCATTATAGGCGGTGGTACGCTAGGTAAAGGCGTTGCTAAAGTGGCTGAGGCATTTGGCGCAAATGTTATTGTTGCAGAGCGCAAAGGTGTTGCATGTCGTGATGGTCGTACGCCTTTTGAAGACGTCATTAAAACAGCCGATATAATCAGCGTACACTGCCCTCTAACAGATGAAACACGTGATTTAATTGCACTTAATGAGCTTAAAATGATGAAGCCAAGCGCTATAATTATTAATACAGCACGTGGTGGAATTATTAACGAATCCGACTTAGCTACAGCGCTTGAGCAAAACCTAATTGCTGGAGCCGGTGTTGATGTACTAACTAAAGAACCTGCTGAGCTTTCAAACCCACTTGCTAATTACAAAGGTAATAACCTTTTACTTACTCCACATATAGCATGGGCAAGTACTGAATCTATTGTGCGTTTAATTAATGAAGTAAGTTTAAATATTGCTGCATTTAATAAAGGCGAATCACGTAACCGCTTGGTGTAGTGATTTTATTGTAGTAATCAAATAAGCTAAAAAATGGCTGTTTTTACTAATACATTTAATATTTTATTAGATAAAAACAGCTTAACCCACTTAACAAACTGATTAATAACAACTTATAAATATGGTCTACTCTTTGCTTTAATACAGCTAATAACCAATTAAAAATCTTATTAAGGTAAATAAAAATGAAAAAATCACTTTTAGCAGCCGCTTTAATCGCTCCATTTTTAACAGGCTGTGTTATTGCCGTATCAGATGGTGAAGCTGAGACTCATTGGGCTGGTAAGAATTCATCTAGCTGGCAAGCACAACATAAAAATAATCGTGAAGCTATATCAGAGCTAAAAATGGATAGCAGTTATCAATCTGTTTTAACGCAATTAAAAACGCCTAATTTCACAGAGCTATTAAAAAAAGATGACGATGTATACCAAGTACTTTTTTATGTAACTCATAGTAAGCATTCAGATTCTAAAACAACGAAAGATGAATGTACGCCACTTGTATTTAAAAATGATAAGTTAGTGGGCATTGGTGAAACCGCTTTAGGTATGATCACGCAGTAACCTATAATACCAATCCGCAATAATACTTAATCATTTTGCGGGGCTAAACGTGTCGCTACCTGTGTTAAAAAACTCTCATTTACGACTGCATGGATGCAGAAGGTAGAGCAATGCAGGAGCAATTGCCGAGAACAACTAAATAGCGAATTTTTTGCCTAGCTATCAACACGTTTTTCCATCCTCAAAATAGATCACTTAATTAAGCGAATTGGTATAAAAAGTAGTTTGATACAAAAACGCCAATATATGAATATTGGCGTTTTTTGTATATTAAGTTTTTAGCGTGCGACTATTCTATCTCGCCCTGCATCTTTAGCGGCATATAAGCCTAAATCGGCCTCTTCTAATAACGCTTGCTCAGCATATACTTTACCACTTTGAGTGGTGGCGATACCTATACTAATAGTGATGTGGTCTGCATTTAATGAGGCTTTATGTTCTATATTCAAAGCATTTACAGCATTGCGTAATTTATTAGCAAACTCCACAGCTTCATGCCTATTCATTCCAGGTAATACAGCTGCAAATTCTTCACCACCATAACGAGCTATAAAGTCACTACCACGTTCACATTGAGCTGCGAGTGCTTGTGCAACATCCTTTAAACATTCATCGCCAGCACGATGTCCGTAGCAATCGTTGTAACGCTTAAAGTGGTCTATATCCATAAGTAACACTGATAGCGGGGTTCCACTGCGTTTACTTCGGCGCCATTCACGAGCTAAGTTTTCGTCTAGGTAGCGTCTATTTGGGATTTCAGTTAAGCCGTCGATTGAGGCTAGCATCTCTAGCAGATCATTTTTTTGCTTTATAAGTAATTGGTTACGTACTCTAACGCGCACAATAGAAGGGCTAAATGGCTTAGTGATATAATCCATAGCACCGAGTTCTAGGCCCTTAGCTTCGTCGTCATGGCTACGATTAGCTGATATAAATATAACGGGGATCGATTGAGTTATCGGATTTTCTTTAAGTTGCACAAGCACTTCATAGCCGTCAATTCCTGGCATAATCACATCAAGGATAATTAAATCAACTTGCGCAGTTTTTACAAAGGTCAGTGCTTTTTCACCACTTTCAACTAAGAATACGTCGTGTTCTACTTTAAGTGTTTTTTCAAGTACTAATCTGTTGATTGGATCATCATCTACAATAAGTACTTTAGCTCTTTTCGACATCCCTAGCCCCTACCCCTTTTATAAAAACAATTACCTGTTCTAACTGCATAATAAGCTCTTTCAGTGTTATTTCAACAGGCTTGTTAGTTGTTTTAAGTGTTCTTTCACACAATAAAGCGCAGTGAGACAATCGTCTAAAACCTAAATTACCTGCTACACCTTTTATACTATGCACTAAGCGTACCAAATCATCCTTATTGGTTGTTTCTTCTATTTGCAATAGCTGGGTTTCGCATAAATTAGCAAATTTACCAATCATTGTATTGAGGAGCTTTTCATCCATACTAAACTGCGTTAATGCGAATGATTTTTCAAAAAAGCTTGGTTTAACTAAGTTTAAATCGGCAATTGCATCAATAAGTACCTTAGCAACAACTGGTTTAGTTAAATGCTTATTCATACCGCACTTTAAAGAACGTTCAATATCAGCGGGTTCACAATGAGCCGTTAAAGCAAAAATAGGCAGTTGCTTTGCGTCAAACTGTTGACGAATTAAAGCCGTAGCTTGGCAGCCATCTATTTGCGGCATTTGCACATCCATCAATATTAAGTCAGGCTTTAAAACTTGCAATAATTCCATGCCGATAGATGCGCTTAAAGCGGTAACAACACTTACGTTTGCTTGGCGTAATACACTGCTAATTATTTCTAAATTAAGTTGATTATCATCAATGGCTAATACAAGTAGACCCGATATATCAACTTTAGTTTCAGCAATATTATATATTACGGCATTGGTACTAGCTTTAGGCTGTTGCTGAGAGTTCAAGCTAAATAGCCTTTGTCCCAATGCCGATGCTTTAACGTGATGCGCAGCTAAATGCTCACTTGTTGGTAAATTAAGGGTGTGCTGATGATTAATAATAATTACCGATGTTTCTTTAGCTGATAACGAATCATTAATTGCTTCAATATTTAAAAGTGCAGGTAAGTCGGCCGCATCGATTATTATTTGCTGAGTATTGGAGAGCTTAATTGGGTATTTAAGTACTTCATCTAAATTAATATTAGCAAGCTCTGTATAAGCATTTGTTACTTGCTTAAGCTCTTTGCTTTGATCCGATAAAATAGCCAATGTATTAGTCGGTAACATCGTATTTTTAGTGGTATCAACCAAAAAACTAACGCTGAAGTAAAACTCACAGCCATGACCTTTTTTACTCTTTAAAGCAATCTCCCCTCCCATTAATGACACCGCATGTTTAACAATCGCTAAACCTAACCCAACACCATGATGTATACGTGTTGAAGACTCATCACCTTGCGTAAAGGCGTCAAATAAACGCCTCTGATCGGCTTCATCTATGCCCATACCGGTATCAATTACTTTAAAGCAAATATGCTGTTGCTCTAGGCTATCGCTTTCAATAAGTTCCATTTTTAAAGTGATAGAACCTGTTTTTGTAAACTTAACAGCATTTGTTAATAAATTACCTAATATTTGCTGTAAGCGAATACTGTCGCATATCAAATCAGGCGCTATTAACGGGTCAATATCAATAACAAATTCAATACCTTTTCCTTCGCACAATGGAGCCGTTAAACTTTCACAAATATCCACCAGCTCAACCATACTAAAAGATGCTTGTTTTAAATCGGTTTGCGAACTTTCTATGCGTGCAAAATCAAGCATTCTATTGAGCATTAGCAACAAGCTTTGTGCTGCATGCTTAGCTTGATCCGTTTGTTGTAATTGCTTTTGCGTTAATCCTTGCTCAATAAGCATATCAAGCAGCCCTAAAACAGCATTAAGAGGAGTGCGTATTTCATGACTTAAATTGGCTATAAAGCGACTTTTAGCAAGGGTTGCTCGTTCGGCATCTAGTTTCGATTTAGTTAATGCGCTCACATCCTGAATGTGAATAACGTAATAAGCTGGGTCGCGGTTTTCATCCCATACAAGCGATACACTCAGTTGCAACCAACTTGTTAAGCGCCCTTGAGCAAGCGTTAAGTGGTATACGCGTTTTTTGTCATCTAGCAATTGCGCTAAAGTGCTTTTTATTTGCTGCCATTGAGTATCGTCAAACAATGCTTTTAACTGCTCACCAACCAGTACTGGCTGTTCAGAAAACTGCTTTCTTGCCGCTTTATTTACTTGTAATATTGTGTGCTCAAGCGAGAGTAAAACCACACAGTTAGCCGCAAATTCAATCGCACTTCTAAATTTAGATTCTGATGCTTTTAAGGCCAATAATGCTTGTTGCTGTTCGGTAATATCGCGACCAATACCCATAGTCCCCAACAGATGTTGGTGCTCGTTATAAAAAGGTGCAATAGTAAGTTGATACGTTTTTTTATCAGTTTCTATTCGCTGTTCAACACTGTTTCTATTTTGTAATACTTGTTTTTCAAGCGCATTTATTTGTTGATCGTTATCACCTAAATCATCTACATATTTACCGACTAATGCAGTTTGATCTTTACCGATGTACGCCTCAAATGCTTTATTGCATCCTAAGAATGATCCATCAATATTTTTAAAATAAATAAGATCTGGCACACTGTTTAGCATAGTGTTGAGCAAAGCCAAGTGGCGCTCTTTTGCTTCGTAACTGCGGCTTAGTTTTTCTGATTGCAACTGAACCTGGTCGTCCAGAGCTTTATTTGCACTTTGTAATGAATCAACTAACTGTTTGTTTTTAGTAAATACACGCTTCACTTTAGAAAACCAAGGCTGCCAGCTCAGCGGTACTTTATAATCGAGCTGCACTTCTTGCTGTGTACCGTTACTCTCTAGGTACGACATTAAGTGAGTCATTGGCTTAATAAAAATGCGCTGACTTAACCAAAAAAACACGCCAAACATAATACTTAAAAATAGCGTTAAAAATGCGAACTCTAATAGTATTTCATACTTAATTGGGCTTATTAATTGGGGTTTGTGCTCGTAAAATGCTGCGTGAATAGGTAACTCATCCATAGGCTGCATAAAGTAATTACTATCACTAGTTAATACTGTTTTTTTACTATGGTGCTGGGCCAAATCAGGCCAATAATTTTTTAATGCTGTTGCTTGCTCTATTAACTGTTTAGAGCTGGCGATAACTTGATGTGATTGGTTCATAAAAACGTATTCACCACTGTTCGGTGAAACCTTTTTTAACCACCCAGAAATTGCCTGAACATCATAAATCAAAATAATGTAATCGGCTGAGCCGGTGCTTCGTTGTCGGCCAATAGCAAAATACGATTTATCATTCACTTTAACAATGGGACTTGAAGTAAGTTTGTTTGGTGAAAATTTTGGCTTGAATTTTCCATCTAGAATTTCAGTAAGCATTAAACTTTGGCTTTTGTTGCGCCTGCTTACATAAGCAAAGCCATTATTATCAACATATGCTACAGCAGACAACGACTGCATTAATGCAAGCGTTGTATTAAACGAAGGCCCTAATGTAATAGCCTGCTGCCACTGCATTAATGCCTTAGCAGATAACGCAAACTCCCCCTTACCTACAATTTCAGTGCCTTGCTCACTAAAGTGACGGTAATAGTAACCATCATATTGATTTATGCCCTCGAGTAAGCTTTGGTTTATTTTTGGATAGGTCGTTTGTTCGTATAAGCTAAACATGGTGGTGAGTAGACTACTCACCGACTCCATCCCGTGAGTAACATGTGCTGAAACATTCGTAAAATCGGCTTCGCGTTTTTCAACCGCCCGCTCAAGCTTTATATTATATAAGTGCAAGCACAGTAAAAAAGCGACAATCAATGGCACTAAAAGCGCAATAAATAATGAACGATAATAATGCTTCAGAGGTAAAAAATTCAATGTACTGCCTGCCATTTGGCTCGAAAATCAATCGATAGACTATCGAGCCAATTTGTTAAGCGCAAGTTATAAATTTTCTTCTGCAAATGACGCTAAGCGACTACGTACAACACCGTTGAGGTTTATAGTTGCGCTGCCTTCAAAGTTTTTAAAGCGCTCTACTATGTACGTTAAGCCCGATGTTACTGGCGTTAAATAGTTACTATCTATTTGCGCCAAGTTACCCGTACAAATTAATTTAGTACCTTCGCCGCAGCGAGTAATAATTGTTTTAAGTTGAGATGCCGTTAAATTTTGGCTCTCATCTAAAATTACCACCGCATTTTGAATACTACGCCCACGCATAAAGTTAACCGATTTAAACTGCACATTGGCTTTTTCCATAATGTAGTTTCGGCTTGATATCGGATTTTCGTCGCCTTTGTGCAATACCTCCAGCGTATCGGTAATGGCTGCAAGCCATGGCGCCATTTTTTCCTCTTCTGTGCCGGGTAAAAAGCCAATGGACTCTGCTATTTCTGGCGTATTACGAGTGACTATTACTTTATCGTAAATACCTTTTTCGATGACCATCTCAAGGGCGCTGGCAAGTGCTAACAAGGTTTTACCGCACCCTGCTGGTCCTGTTAAAATAACAAGTTCAATACTTGTATCCAGCAGTGCATCTAATGCCATCCCTTGATAAATATTTTTGGGCTTAACGCCCCATGCTTGTTGATGCATTAAACGCTCAACACCAATATCTTTTAGCGTTATGTGCTCGTCATCGTACGATTTAACACGCGCCGCAAACTGATCCCCTCCATCAAGTAAATATTCATTACAAAATACATCAGGTATTAAGTTTTTAGGCACATGATGAAGCGTATCTCGTCCGTGTTGCTGCGTATTACATTCCCCTACATGGTCCCAAAAATCCCCTTCAATTTTTTTATAACCACTAGTGAGTAAGCTGATATCGTCAATAAGTTGGTCGGTACGGTAATCCTCAACATATTTAAGCCCTGCGCCTTTGGCCTTTAAACGCATGTTTATGTCTTTTGTTACTAATATAACTTTTGAATCACTGTGCTGCTTTTGTAAATACACGGCGCAATTAATAATACGATGGTCGTTTTCGTTACCCGGCAAACCAGAAATGGAGTCGGCAAATAAATGGTCGTTTACAATAATAAGCGTACCCGCAGAACTCGCTTTTGCCTTTTTGTTACTCGGCAGCGCCACGCCTTGTAGCATTTGCTCAGGCGTTGCATTTTTAAGTACCTCATCTAATCCACGAATAGCGACGCGCGCATCGCGGCTTACGTCGTGTTTTCTGTCTTTTATGTGGTCGAGTTCTTCAAGCACCGTCATCGGAATTACAACGTCATGTTCTTGAAAAGACAAATAAGCGAGGGGTTCGTGAAGTAGTACGTTGGTATCTAGCACATACATTTTACTTTCAAGGTTCGAAGCTTTTTCCATAGCACTTTCCTTACGTTTTATGATTTTTATGCTATACCAAAATAACTAAGTAAAACGGGCAAAACTTAAACCTGCAATACTTAATTGCCAAGGCATAATGTAAGTTTAGTCTATTTGTCATAAAAGTCCGTTTTATTACAAACTGTAATTAGTTTTGATTTACCTAAAAAAGAGTCATAAACAAGTTGTTTTAATAGTAATAATTAACACTTACAAAATTAATTAAAAGTGAGCCAAATAGCGCCTTGCAGTGGTGTTAGCTTACAGGTAACATAGCCGCCTTTTTCATCATAGACGAGACATACATGAATTTTTCCTTAGGTCAGCGTTGGATCAGTGATACAGAGTCAGATTTAGGATTAGGCACCGTTGTTGCCATTGAAGGCCGTCAGGTCAGCATATTATTTCCTGCCAGTGGTGAGAGCCGTGTTTATTCTTCGGCAGAAGCACCTGTTACCCGTGTGGCATTTAATCCTGGCGATGTGATCAAAAGCGTTGAAGAATGGGAATTAGAAGTAGAGTCTATTGAAGTACAAGGCGAGTTACTGTGTTATCACGGCACCCGTGTTGATAACGGCGAAACTGCCAAGCTTAAAGAAACCTTTTTAGATCATTTTATTAAGTTTAATAAACCACAAGATCGTTTATTTGCGGGCCAAGTCGATCGTTTTGATCGCTATACACTTCGCTACCAAACGTGGTTACATAAATTTGAACGTGAACAATCGCCTATTAAAGGCTTAATTGGTCAACGTGCTAATCTTATTCCGCACCAGCTTTATATTGCCCAAGAAGTGGGTAAACGTTTTGCACCACGCGTACTTTTATCAGATGAAGTAGGCCTTGGTAAAACAATTGAAGCGGGCATGATACTACATCAACAAATTATTAGTGGTCGTGCGAGCCGCGTACTTATTGTTGTACCAGAAAATCTACAGCACCAATGGTTAGTAGAAATGCTACGCCGCTTTAACTTACATTTTTCTATTTTTGATGAAGAACGCTGCGACGAAGCGTTTGCAGATTCACCAAACGTGTTTGATACAGAGCAATTGGTACTTACCAGTCTTGAGTTTTTAACCAAGAAAAAACGCTGGTTTGAACAAGCAACACTTGCTGATTGGGACTTACTAGTTATAGATGAAGCCCATCACCTAAGTATAAATAACGGCAAGCCAAGCTCAGAGTACCAACGTATGGCAGAGCTTAGCCAAGATATTCCTGGCCTTATTTTACTTACCGCAACGCCTGATCAACTTGGTCACAGCAGCCACTTTGCACGTTTACAGTTACTCGATCCTGACCGTTTTTACGACTACGACGTGTTTAAAGAAGAAGAAGCAAATTATAAAGACGTTGCTGAAGCTGCAAATCAATTACTGCAAGAGCAAGGGCTAGACGACACAGCCAAAGCCACACTAATTGAGCTATTAAAAGAAACCGATATTACTGATATTCTTGTAAAAGCACAGCAAGGTGATTTACCAGCACGTAAAGAAATACTTAACATGCTGCTCGATCGCCACGGCACGGGTCGCATATTATTTCGAAACAGCCGCAGCGGCATTGATGGCTACCCAAGTCGTAAATTACACGCCTACCCTATGGCACTGCCAAAACAGTATAAAACGGCTATGTCGGTTCTTGGTAACATGGGCGGCATTCAAAACCCTGAACTAAGTGCACACCGTGCTCTTTTCCCTGAAAAAATATTTCAAGAGTTTGAAGGCGAAAGCGCAAGCTGGGGTCTATTCGATCCACGTGTAGATTGGTTAATCGACACTCTTAAAACGCTTAAGCGCGAAAAAGTACTACTTATATGTGCTAAAGCTGAAACAGCTATCAGCCTTGAGCAAATACTGCGTGAGCGCGAAGCAATTAAAGCGTCGGTATTCCACGAAGGTATGTCTATTATTGAGCGTGACCGCGCTGCTGCATTTTTTGCAGACGAGTACGATAATGCACAAATATTACTGTGTTCAGAAATTGGCTCAGAAGGTCGTAATTTCCAGTTCTCGCATCACTTAGTACTGTTTGATTTACCACTGAACCCAGATTTACTAGAGCAGCGTATTGGTCGATTAGACCGTATAGGTCAAACACAAGATGTGAACATTCATGTGCCATATTTTGAAAACACCGCTCAAGAAGTATTGCTACGTTGGTACAACGAAGGTCTAGATGCATTCGAATCTACCTCTTCAACGGGGCAAATGCTTTATAAAGAGTTCCGTGATGATCTACTTGAATATATTTCTGCGCATAACTGCGATGAAGACGAACTCGATCCATTACTTGAGCAAGTAGCACAGCAAAATGCAGTACTGCGTAAAAAAATGGAAAGCGGACGAGATCGTTTACTAGAGCTACATTCATCGGGTCAAGGTGCTGCAGATTCACTTGTAGCTGAAATCGAAAAACTCGACAATCAGTTTGAATTACCAAGCTACATGATCAACGTGTTCGACACATTTGGCGTAAGCCAAGAAGATAAAGGCGAAAATACCATTATCTTAAAGCCAACTGAGCATATGTTAAACCCATCATTCCCATCGCTTAAAGAAGACGGTATGACCGTTACCTTTGATCGCGACACGGCACTTTCGCAAGAAGACGTGCACTTTGTTAGTTGGGATCACCCAATGGTGCAAGGCACCATGGATATGATTTGTGACGACGACTTTGGTAGCGCATCGGTTGCATTGCTTAAAAACAAAAAGTTACCGCCTGGTACCTTTTTTGTTGAGCTTATTTTTGTTGCAGAAGCAATGGCACCAAAAGTATTACAGGTTGGTCGCTTTTTACCGCCTACACCAATTCGTATATTACTTGATAAAGCAGGTAATAATTTAGGTGAGAATGTGGCATTTGAAGGCTTTAATCAGCAGTTATCAGCCGTTGGCCGCCAAACAGCAAGTAAACTTGCGGGTGCACTGCAAAGCGCTGTTCACCCTATGATTACTACCGCTAAAGATATGGCACAAGAAAAACTTGAAGTTATTCGTGCAGCGTCGCTTGTTAAAATGCAAACGTCACTCAGTGAAGAGCAAGAGCGACTGGTAGCCCTTAAGCAAATTAACCCGAATATTCGCCAAGAAGAAATTACCTTCTACGATAAGCAACGCAACGACCTAACTACGTATATTGAAAAAACGCAGTTACAACTTGATGCAATTCGATTAATAGTGGTTTCACACTAGAGATTTTGGCTTTTAACCGCTAGCCTTTTAAGCTGACTCCAGAGTAAATTTGGAGTCAGCTATTAAAAGCTTAATTAACTAAATAGCTGTATCTTTTTAAACTTCATTTTTAAAACCACGTGTTCTTATTTAGATGTGAGCTAACACTACCTCTTTAGCTTTATACTAAGTCCTTTGTTGTACTGTTGATTTTACTCAACATAGCCGTATCTAAAAACTCAAGCTACGCCCTATACAGCTATTGTTTGAGATAGTTGATAGGTTTATTTTCCCTTGCATAAAGTTGTTTTTTTGTTAACCTACTCGCCTTCCATTTTAGTCTTTTTGAGGTGTTTATGGCGTTTCTATCTCGTTCGATATTGGCGTTGTCCATAGCGCTCTCAAGCAGCAGTGTCTTTGCTCAAGCCCAATGCGATGTTGAATTACGTCATGGTTTAATTATTACTGACGATGCAATTCGCATATTAGATAAAGGCCAGACTCGTGTACAAATTAATAACAATAACCAACTATTTATTCGCGGTTATTGGGTTGATTTAAGCGATGACGAAAGCAAAGTACTCGAACAGTTTAGTAATGGTATTCGCCACACAGTCCCCGAATTAGTAAATCTGGCTACAGATGGTGTTAACTTAGGTTTAAGCGCTATTGAACACGTAGTTGAAGGTATGTCAGACAAAGAACCTGAAGTACTTAAAACACAACTAAAGTATGTAGAGCGCGCGCTAATGGATAAGTTTAAGCGCGGCGATGACTTCTTTTTTATAGCCCCTCAGTCACTTTCGCAAATAGATGATTTTTTTACTAAAGAGATCAGCCAGCAAATTCACTCTGCAGTGCATGGATCGTTAGGTGCTATTTTGGTATCACTCGGAGATGCGTTCAAATCGCGTGAAGGTAATATAGAAGATCGTATTAACGACATGGGGCAACGCATGGATATTATCTCAAGAGAAATTGATAAGTCGCTACAAAAAAAGGCGCATCAATTAGAGCTTAAAGCTTCTGAGTATTGCGAATGTTTAAATGCACTCGATGTAACCGAGTCTCGCTTACAGGCAATAGTACCTGGTATGGCCGATTACGATTTAGTGCAAATAAAGTCTTAGAGCACGTATTCGTTTTTATAATCAAATAACACCGAGTATGAACATACTCGGTGTTTTGCTTTATGATTGATTAAATGATTGATTAAAAATAAGCGCTTCTACTTTTTATTCTAAATTGGTGAGCCCGGTGGTATTAGCAGCACTTTAAAGTTATTTGGCCATTGCCCTTTAATTAAAAACTGATTTACTTGCTCAGCTAAATATTGCTTAAACGCACTCTCGCCAGTACTTGTATGGCTCAGCATTGAGTTTTGGTTAAAGTCTTCACTCAACTTAACTAAGTAGTAACGTAACTGCGCTTGCACTTCAGGGCTTGCACTATCGCTTGCTACTAAATCAGCCATAGCTTTTGCTGTTAAAAATTGCACGCGCTGAGTGATTTTACCTGTCATTGTATTAGGTGATGACACGTTAAACACTTGGCTATATAGCTCCTCAAGTAACTCATCTAAACTATAAAAGTCATTACTACGCGCTTGTTGCTGCGCTAAGCGATTTAAACGCTGTGCATTTAATAAAAGCGACAAGCTGTGCTGCACTGCAACCTCGGGTAATGCCATTGCATCGAGCGTTAACCCTGTGCGCCCAACTATGCTCTCGCGCGATTTAGACTCGCCATATGCTTTTGGCGGAATTAGCGATAACACAGATTCAGGAAGTAATAAGTTACTTGGCTTAAGTGTTGCAAAAATAGCGTTTACCGCTTCTTGCTGTGTTTTTTTATTAACGACTTGTGCGCCTATTACGGGTGAGTCACCGCGTGTTTCGTATTCATAATCAACACCGGCTATAAGCTTAACCGCAGCCTCAAGCTGAAAACGGTGAAACAGATAAAGCGGAACTAGTTTTTCCTCTAATTGCGATAATGAGTCGCCCGTTTTAATATTATTAATACCAAACTGCGAAAGCGCTTTTTTACGTACGTCGAGTACTCTTAAAAGTTCCTGCGAAGGATTAGTGCCGTTATCCCATAAATGAGCTGTTGGATGCGCGCCACCTTTAGCACGAGCATCACTATCTGATATAAACTCAAGGCCTTTGGCTTTGTTCTCTTTTAAAATAGCAGCAAGTTCTGCGCTTTCATCTTGGTTAGTAAAATCGCTATAGCCATATTTAATTACTTGGGTATCCCACACGCCCATGCCTGTTGCATAGCCGCGCGTTACATCAAGCTTACCTTGTTCATTAAAACTAAGTAGCGGATGTGGGTAATCCATTACTGAGGCTCTATCCCCTACCGATGCTGCAAAGTTATGAGAAATACCTAACGTGTGGCCAATTTCATGTGCGCTTAATTGGCGAATACGATCAAGCGCCATTGCTTGCAAGTTTTTAGCAACTTCATTGCCTTTTAAATAAGGAGCAGCAAGAGCTTCGGCTATTAAAATATCTTGGCGAACACGCAATGAGCCGAGTGTTACATGCCCTTTAAGTATTTCACCTGTACGTGGGTCGATCACCGAACTTCCGTATGACCAACCACGCGTTGCACGGTGTACCCATTGAATGACGTTGTAACGAATATCCATAGGGTCGGCGCTACTTGGCAGCACTTTTACTATAAATGCATTTTTATATCCTGCCGCCGTAAATGCGTCGTTCCACCACTTTCCACCTTCAAGCAAAGCGCTTTTAACGGGCTCTGGAACGCCAGGATCAAGGTAATATACAATTGGTTTAACAGGCTCACTAATAGGTAAACTTGAATCCTTTTTAGTTAAACGATGACGCGGTATATAACGCACGTACATAGAGTCACCAAGCGGCGCTGCGTAATCTTTATGTTCTATACTCCAAAAACCTGATTGCGGATTAAACTTACGGGGCGTGTAGTTATCATCTGGTAATTGAATAAGTGAATGATGCATGTGTACGGTAAGTGCGTATGGGTCGGCACTTACTTGGCGAACAAATTCACCTGGTTTTGTGCCTTTAAATGTAAGTACAGCTTCAAGCTCGGTGTTTTTTACAAATGCTTTTGAGCGATTCATATAAACGGCGCTACGTGACTCATCAAGGCTAAAGTTGCCTTGCTTTCGTGCAGCAAGCGTCCGGCTTACGCCGTGTACATCACTTAATAAGTAAGGCGTGTAATCAATAAGTGCTGTGACTTTATCTTCTGCGACTACTTTAAAACCAGCAAGTATACTTGATGCAAACGCTTCTTTAATACTTTGCTGTTCGGCCTTGTTACTTGTGTTGGCACGATAGTAAGTATTTACAGCGCGTAACATTACTTTGTCGCCAAAACGCTCAAACTGCACAAGGTGAGTATTACCAAGCTGACCTCTATCAAGACCTATGTCGTTAGAGCCAATACCGTAAGGCAAGCTTTGCTGCAGTAAAAATTGCTGTTCAAACTTATCAACTTTTAAATATACTTTTCCGTTTTGGGTATCGTAAAAAAACGAATAATAGCCCGGAAAATGATTCATTTGCGTAGTAAATTCATCAATTGACTTAATTGCTGCGTGCGCTTGAGTTATGATAGAGCACAGCACAGTAAAGAATATGTAACTTAGTAGTGGTATTTTTTTCATAATCTTATCTTTGTTATTTGTGTTTTAAGTACGATTAGGTGGTCCCATTATAGGGTGCTATTTAAACAATACAGTTATTTAAGACGAATTTCAGCGCTCTAAGCTAATCTCTCTCACATTATGATTGGTTTTAACACGTTATCAGGAAAATAGAATGCGTAGACTCCCTCCAGTATTACTTGAAGATGGTTGTTCAAGAGAACTTTTATCATTAATTCGAACAATTTTAGCAGCATGTAAAGAAATTTCGTTTCGCGTTGGTCAAGGCGCGCTTTCTGGCGTATTAGGCTCAACCCTTGATGAAAACATTCAAGGCGAAACTCAAAAAAAGCTCGATGTATTATCTAATCAGCTGTTAAAAGATATTTTACTGGAATCAGGTACGGTTAAAGCAATCGCGTCTGAAGAAGAAGACTACACAGTAGCAGGTAACCCAGACGCTAAATTTATAGTGGCATTTGACCCACTCGATGGCTCGTCAAATACGGATATTAACTCACTTGTGGGTACTATATTTTCTATTATGGAAGCGCCTGAAGGCTCCGACGCTGCTGATCAAAGCATATTTATGCAGCCCGGCCATAAGCAAGTTGCTGCAGGTTACGTACTTTACGGGCCATCAACAATGCTTGCGCTGACTACAGGTAAAGGCACGCGCATGTTTACCCTTGATAAAACACAAGGCAGCTTTTTACTTACACAAGATTTTGCCGAAATCCCTGCTGATACAAACGAATTTGCCATTAATACGTCTAACCAACGCCATTGGCAACCAGCGATGCAAAACTACATCGATGATTTGCTAGCAGGCGATACAGGCCCGCGCGCTAAAAACTTTAATATGCGCTGGATTGCAGCAATGGTGGGCGATGTACATCGCGTGCTTAGCCGTGGCGGTTTATTTACTTACCCTACCGACACCAAAGATCCTAAAAAGCCTAATAAATTACGCCTACTTTACGAAGCAAATCCAATGGCTATGTTAATAGAGCAAGCTGGCGGTATCGCTTCAACCGGTACCGAGCGTATTATGGATATTCAGCCTGATGCAATCCACCAGCGTGTAGCCGTTATTTTAGGTTCTAAAAACGAAGTAGAAACGTGCTTGGGATATCATAAATAATCGCTTAAAACGATTGTCTTCAATTTAAAAAAACCGCATTCAATTGAAGTGCGGTTTTTTGTAGGTGAGGTTTTACATTTCGCTTTTTAAACACCAAAGCCACGTTACATGAGCGCGAAGTAAATTCGCACCTACAGGGTTGCACATATTGTAGGTGAGGTTTTACACCTCGCTTTTTAAACTTTTACTAACGCAACTATTTGAGCAAGCTTTTGATGATTAAGATCTCCCATTTGCTCGCTATTACTGAGCGCATAAATAAAACCTTCATGCTCAGCACAATCAATGTCATCTCGCGATTCAATTACGTTTGCCCAAAGCTCTAAATCATCTAAGTCTATTTCGTTACTTAAACAGCGCTTAAGAACATCAATTAAAACCTCGGTTGAGAGAGTATAATGAGTTTTATTGCTATCAGCAGGGCTTGAAACGATAACCGATATAGCTTCGTCCCTTTGCTCACCAAATGTAATAAATTCAGCTAATGCTTTTTGTGTATTCATAATATTTGTTATTCTTGGCTCACTGTTACTAAAAAGAATTATAATGACTCAACTTAACTGCGCTCAATGCCACAGTACTCTAACGTGTAATGTAGACGATATATCAGCGTGTTGGTGCAATGAGCTGCCGGCTATTTTACCGCTTGATATCACAGCAACAAGTTGTTTATGCCGCAAGTGCACGCTTAATAAAATAAATACTTTTTTAAAGGGTGTTTATACACAACCTATTAAAACTCAAATAGACTTTGCAAAACAATTTAGAGGTAACGAAAATTTAATTGAAGGGCTCGACTACACCATGCAAAGTGGTTACATGATATTTAGTAAGTGGTTTTTTTTAAAGCGTGGTTCGTGCTGCAAAAATGGTTGTAAAAGTTGCCCTTATGGTTTTAGAAAGTAAAAGCTATTTAATACAAATACGAACAAACATTGGTTTTTACCTTCTCATTTTCTTCTCTTTCACTTCTCCTTGTGAGTAATATTTTTAAATACTGTTATTCACAAAGAGGTTTAGAGACGCTGCGCTTTTAGAGTAAGTTATTGTATAAAAATAGTATTCAAATACGAGTAAGCACTGGTTTTTATCTTCTCATTTTCTTCTCTTTCACTTCTCCTTGTGAATAATATTTTTAAGTACTGTTATTCACAAAGAGGTTTAGAGGCGCTGCGCTTTTAGAGTAAGTTATTGTATAAAAACAGTATTCAAATACGAGTAAGCACTGGTTTTTATCTTCTCATTTTCATCTCTTTCACTTCTCCTTGTGAGTAATATTTTTAAATGCAATTATTCACAAAGAGGTTTTGAGGCGCTGCGCTTTTAACGTGAGCAAGCTTTACATATGCAACATGTCTACTTTTCTCCCGTGGCGATGGGCAATGAATCACTTGCGCCCCACTCACTCCACGAGCCATCATAAACACTTAAATTACTGTAACCACACTCGGTAGCAAATAACGCTAAAACACAGGCTGTAATACCTGAGCCACAGCTAAATTGTAGCTGCTGCGCATCACCGACCACGTCATTAAATATCGCTTTAATTTCAGTAAGTGGTTTTGCTTCACCTTTATTAAGTAAATCCATAAAAGGTAACGATCGACTATTTGGGATATTCCCGCTACGCATACCTTTTCGGGGTTCACTTTCTTCGCCTGTAAAACGTTTATAAGCACGTGCATCTAGCAATACAGTGTTAAGCTCATCGATTGCGTCAACCACTTGTTGGCTATTAATAAAATACTCAGAATTATAGTTTGCCGTAAAATCACCTTTACCTGACGCTTTGCTATAACCTTGTTGTATGGCGTAACCGCTCTCTAACCACTTTTTAAGGCCACCACTGAGTACTTTAACATTGTGATGCCCCATAGCTTTAAACATCCACCACGCTCTTGCTGCACTAAATAAACCGCCATCTTCGTATACAACTATAAACGAGTCGTTATGTACGCCTGCATTTTGCATCACGTGGGTAAACTTCTGCTCGCTGCATACCGTACTTGGTAAGGGATTTGATCTATCGGCCAATTCGTTTTTTATGTCAAAACGTTTAGCGTTAGGAAGCATTGCTTGCGGCGAATAAGTACCCAAAACACCTGGGCGCAGCATACCTGCATCAAATATCACTAATGCAGGGTTGTGGAGTTGCTCGTGTAATTGCTGACAGCTAATTAGGTTTTTCACTACGATTCCTTATCACCATGATACTTAGCAAACTCATCGTTACCCGTAAAACGCGCTTCAATCGCTTTAATGTGTTTATCTTCAGTGTGTTTCCAAACGCCAGGAATACAATATACATGTTCAATAAAGCTAAAAAACTTATCCTTTAATAATGCATTTGGTTGCCAGCCCTGTACTACTTCGTTCATATTCTCTGCTAGCTGCTCTGCAGTGCTTGCATGCTTTACCAAACCCTCAATGTTGTAACAGGCTTGTCCAAGAGTTAAAACTCGTTTATTTAGCAGTAATGCTTCTAAGCCGACCGTTGAATTAATCGTTAATACGGCTTCAGCGCACTTAATCAAATCACTTGTTTGATTTCCATTAGCAAAAATTGCAATCGGATCTTTTTCATAAAGATGAGCGTAATGTTTATGCCACGACGGATGCTCTTTAAAAACCACTTTTAAACTTGGATCGTTTAAGCTTTTGACGGCTTTAATCACCTCGTCGTAAAACATGTCCATAGAGTTTATCCATGGAGAAAAGCTAGCTAATTGAGTATCGTGAGGTACTTGAAAAGGCGCAAATATATAGCGTTCTGGCACATCGGCGCATTCAAATTCACAGCGCTTTTTATGATCAGCTCTTGGAATTAAATCCGGCGCACAAAAATTCAACTTATTTTGTGGGTCAAAATTTAGATAAAAAGAAGGGTCACGGCTTAACGACGCATTATAGTTAATACCGCTAGGGTCTAAACTACTTGTACCGGGTAGTAAACCATTTTCATAATAAAATTGCTTAACACCTAATACTTTTGCAGCCATAGCAACGGTCGTATTTGGAAGTTTATTGCCATTCCAAATAACAATGCAGTCAGGATTAGTCTCGGTTAATAAGGCTAAATACTTAGCGTATCGTAATCGTTCAAATAAAACTAACCCAGCACTATAAACTGCAGTAATGATAGAATTATTCCAGATAGCATTACGTGCTCTTTTGCGTTTTAGTTGAGAGTTAACTACATCAGTAAAGTTAACTTGAAACGCATCTTTTAAATATTTAACAGCAGAAAGCTTAGGCGCTCCCATGATGTGTAATTGGCAATCCATCGACAATTTTTTGATTATTTTTTTATAGTATTTTGCGTGTACATTTTTGCGAGAGATAAATAGATAAGCCATACAAGCTATATTTGCCAATTGTTGTTTTTATGAAATAATTCTATGTGGACAATGCCATCAAAGCAAGGTTCCCTTTACTTAATAATTACTTTAAAAGCTTTATAGTTACATTTTTATAATTTCACCACGAAGTGGTGCCATTCTAGAGAGAATATCGTTTTGCAAACTATGGCTAATGTTCTGCTCATTCATTGCATTTATAAGTAAATCAACCACATGATTAAAGTCTTTCTCTGTAATATGCATACCAGTATGAATAGCCACCATAGAGTCGCCATCATATGTACACGGGCCTTCTACTAGCATGCACATATGAGTAATAAACCCTTGGCGAAAGTACGCTATATTGCTGTGTTCAAAGTAATGAATTATCTGCTCGTCATTACCTATTTGATAGATAAAGCTATCAACAATTCTGCCTATCCCCGCTTTACCATCCAGCTTTTGATAAAGTGAGAGCTTAGTAGAGTTCGCGCACCCACTAAGCAACCCTAAACAAATCAAAAAAATACTAGCGCTTTTCATTACCAATACCCTGTTACCGATAAATACCAACCTGTTTGATCGTCAGCCCCTGCAATGCTTCCTAAATCAAGGTAAGCCGCTGTCACACTTACGTGCTTATTAGGCATCCATGCTACAAATAAATCTTTCCAATCTTGTTCGCCTAAGTTTAAGTTATTTGATTTTTGACGATACTCAACACCTACGGCTATTTCGCGACTAAAAAATATAGCTGTGCTGCCTTCAAATAGCACTTTTCCACTACCATTTTCTCCACCGTAGCCAAGCAAACCAAGTTGATTAGCTTCGCTGTATCGTGTAGTTACGTTCCAAAACCAGTTATAGCCAGCAATAGCCCCTAAATGTAATTTACTAGCAGCGAGGTAGTAGTCAGTACCGCTAGTCTCTTCTGCGCCTACAAGTGTTGCAATACTGCCATCATCCAGTGATTTATGCTGAATACCTAAGCTAAGTTGTGGCCAATCACTGTAAACAATATCACCATATAAACGTATTTTAGCACCTGTAATTGATTGCTCTATTTCAGCATCAAGTGCTGGTACATCAAAGCGCTGTTGGGCATAACTGAGCTCAACACGATTAAATAAATTAAGTTGTGCACCACATACGTCAAGTGTGTAGTCGGTTACATCTGCGCGGCTACAAAAGCCATTTACCGAAAATTCATCATCACTTGCGTACCCAGCAAGTTGTGCCCACGGTACAATACCACCGCCGCCACTGCCTTCAATTTGAGAAACTCCCGGTGTAGCTAGCAGTTTTCCATTGCTTGCAATGCTCGGTACACTAATTATTAAAAACAAACTTGCTAATAAGTATTTAATTTTTTTCATAGTATTCCTCCAGCCATTCTTCTAATAGTTCTGCTTTTAAAGGTCTACTTAAGTAATAGCCTTGTGCATGATCGCACTGCATACCTCTAAGTAAATTTAATGAGCCAAGTGTTTCAACCCCCTCAGCTACAACCGAGAAACCTAGCTGATGCCCCAACGTAATTGATGATTGCACTATAAATTGATCTTTTTGCGATTCATCAAGTTTTAGGATAAAGCACTTATCTAGCTTAAGCTCATCAATCGGTAACATTTTTAATCGACCAAGTGATGTTTGCCCTACACCATAATCATCTAATGATATTTTAACGCCAATTGCCTTTAGGTTTTCGAGCGCTTTAATACCTTTTTCTTCGTTTTCGATCATATCGCGCTCAGTAAGCTCAATAGTGATCAGCTTAGGATCTACTTTGTACTTTTTAAGCGTACGAACTAATGCAGCATGAAAGCCCGGAAATGCTATGTCTTGCGCAGATACATTTATTGCAGCCTGTAAGTTTATATTTTTAAACTGCCAATCAGCTACTTGTGCTACAACCGTATTAACAACCCACCCTGTAAGTTCAACAATAAGGCCCGACTGCTCAGCCAAGTCAATAAACAGTTCAGGATTAACCCAGCTACCATCTTTTCGCTGCCAGCGAATAAGCGACTCAACTTTATCTATTTTTTGCGTTTTCATGTGTAATTTTGGCTGATAGGTCATAAATAACTGACCATCATCATCACTAATAGCCTGCTTTAATTCATCAAGCATTATTAAGCGCTCTAAGTGCGCCTCGTCTTCACCATTTTGATAATAATGTATACTCTCTTGTGTGTTTGCAGCACTTTCAACAGCAATTAGCACGCGGCGCATTAAGTCATCACTTGCAATTCCTTGGGTAGGATACTGCACAATGCCCGCACTAAAGCGTAAGTTAATTTTTAGTTTTTGAATGGTGTAGCACGCTTGTAATTGTGCTATTAAGCCAACAATCCCGCTTTTGTGTTCGCGCGCTGCAGCCGTCGGAAACACAGTTAAAAACTCATCGCCGCCAATACGAGCATGAAAGCCCCCTAACTCATCCGAAAACTCACTTATTCTGCAAGCAACAGCCTTTAGGCAGTCATCACCAATGCGCGGACCGAGCTTATCGTTTATATGGCGAAGACCTTTGATGTCTATTGCAACGAGCGTGTACTCGGCTGATGAATCTAATTCATCATCAAGCACCTCAAGCATTGCTGAGCGGTTATAAAAGCCTGTTAGGGAATCGTGTCTGGCTTGAAAGCTAATTTGTTGCTCGCGCTGATTAATATCATTACCCATGCTATCAAACGCTGCGACTAGCGTGTCTATTTCGGTGCTTTGCCTTCGCCCTTTAAATTCAAATGCATAATTCCCTTGCGCAAATTGCCTTGCTATTACAGCTAGTTGAGTAAGTGGCGTAGTTAAATTATTTGCAAATATGCTGCTCGTAATAACACCTACAAACATAGTTAAAATAGCTAAAATAATAAGTGTAAAAAGAAGTTTTTCAAAGTCACTATAACTTTGTGTTAAATCGGCGCTCAGTAAAATAATTATAGGATGGGTCAACAACGATGGTAAATCTATATCTCGGTTACGATACACCAAATATTCACCAAAAAAACGCGATGTGGTTACGGTACTAAAATAGCTAACAGGTTCAAATTGCTCAGGGCGATTAGCTAATGAACTGATAACAATATCGTCAGCGCTGCCTATAAAACTTACATCCATTCCTGTTAAGCTTTTTAGTTCATGGGCTACATTGTCATCAATTTTAAAACCCACCAAACTATATGCCACTGTACGTGGCGCTCTCACAGGTAATAAAATAATTTGGTAAAGCTCGTTATTTAGCACCACAAAACTAGACTCTTCTGGCGCACTTAAAAGCTCTTCCATCAACGGCTTTAAGTTGTGTGCAAAAACGTCTTCGTCAGTATTGGCGGAAATTAGCTTACCCGATAAATCAAGTAACAGCATTAATTCGGCATCAATACGTTGGCTATGATTAAACAACACACTGCTTATTGTCCCGGCATCTCGCGTTGCTACAGCTTGCTTAAAACCAAAGTCGGAGGTGAGTACTTTTGCTGCGGTTAGTAGTAGGCTTTCTTTTGATTTTAAATATTGCTTATAAACATTTTGCGCTACGGTAATGTCTTGATTTACTTTTTCTTCTTGAAACTTACTCGTAGACCACCAAAAACTAAACAAGCTGACCATAGTGGTTAATAACACTAAGCCAACACATAAAATGGTTATGCGATTTCGTAAACTATTAGTCATTACCAGCCTTAAACTTACTACCAAAGGTATTTCTAGGTGCTGGGGTCGATGTGTTTACTGTTATCTGTAACTGTTTTTGAGAATTAATTGTTATCATTTTTTTATTCTCCAATGGCGCTGTTTGTAAAGGGTGCCACACACTCACTTGTGCAGGCAGCGTATTAATAGGCAAACTAACATAGCCTTTTTTATCTGTTTTATATACGGATTCACTACTCGCTACATAGATATAGCCAACCATAGAGTCATGAATATTACACCCTAAAACAACAACCCCTTGTTGCTCAAACGTAATGGGCTCTTTTGGTTGCCCTGAATATAATCTTAGTTGAAAAGGCTTAGCTTGTGAAAAAGAATAAACATGATGGCGAATATTATCGCTGTTAGGAAAGTTAACTTTTTGACCCTGTTGTACAACTAATAATTCGGGTAAAAACTGCTTATGGACTTGATCCATTATAGCAATGGGCAAATTTGATGGTGTGGCTTGTTTGTCAGCAATATTAAGCTCAACCACTGCACCTGATAACTTTTGGCCGTGTTGATCTTCTATTACTAATTCAATATTCGCACTTAAAGCAAATTGACTAAAAAACAAACCTATAGCTAAAAAGTAATGACTTTTAGCAAACTTTTGCAATGCCCGCTCAAACATAACAACACCTAAATATTAATGTTAGGTTAAGTTAATTAGAGACGAGCACTAATTGCAAGAATTATAGCCCAGTAACTAAAAATAAAGACTTAGTTACTGGCTTTGTTAGCACTTAAGTGCTGCTATTTAACAATTAATCCGTAATCGTTATCTAAAATAGTAATGACTTCTTGACGAGGATTCTCAGGGATCACAATATCTTTACCTACAATTTTGCTCGCTATGCCAACATAGGTATTTGACACTTCAAGCATTACTGATTCTGGTAAAATATAATCTTTTGCTAATTGCTCACGCTCACTCATGCGATCTTTATTTAATAATACGTCGCTCTCTGGCACATTATTAATAAGTAATTGGCGAAAACCTTCTTTAGAATTTTCAACAATTTTACCATTTTTGTATGCTGCTTCATCCCAAATACGTGACGAATCAGGCGTGCCTACTTCATCAATATATATAAGCTGTTGCGCGCCATTTAAATCCTCTACATAACCAAACTCAAATTTTGTATCTACAAAAATTTGGTTAAGCTTCGCTAGCTCATCACTAATTAATTTAAAACCTTCAACTAACAGTTTTTCGTATTTGGTTACGTCATCTGCCGATTTAAAGTTAAATACATCTAAGTTATTAGTAATGTTAGCGCGAGTTATATTTACATCATCAACTGGCGGAATATCAGCAACGCCTTCAATAATACCTTTTGTTGATGGCGTAATTAAAACGTTATCAAGCTTTTGGTTCGCTTTTAAGCCTTCTGGCAAGTCAATACCACAAAAGTTACGTATGCCTTTAGCGTAGTCACGCCACATGCTACCCGTAATATATTGGCGAGCAATTGCCTCTACTTTTACTGTACTGGCTTTGCGTACAATCCACACATACGGATGCGGAATATCAACAATATGATTACCCGCAAGGCCTGCTTTATCAAATAACTTAAACCAATGGGCTGCCACTGAGTTTAAAGCTATACCTTTACCCGGTACGCCATTTAAACCATTTTCGCCTTGCCAAATGCAATCAAATGCAGAAATTCGATCTGAAATAACCATAATAGCAAGCTCAGTACCTGTCGGTACTTGGTAGCCTTTGTCTTTAATTAATCGCGCGCTGTCTTCATCAGTTAACCAATAAACTGAACGAACTTTACCGCTGTGTACTTCACCTTTGGTACGAATGGGTAAATCATCGTTTACGTCTAAAACTTTATAGCTAGTCATGCTATCTCCGGGGTTAGGGATGCTCTTTGAGCAAAGTATGGTATGGGGTTATATGGATTGTATAATAATCTAGCCGACCTCAAAGCTCAATCGGATGCTTAAAACAAATAAAGGCATATATTTATAAGCGAGTCGCAATGGGGTAAACTTAATGTGCCAACCAGCCTGAGGAGATAGCTTGAACTACTTAACTGCCACTAAAAATAAAAAATACTTGATGTATATCTCTCAAAATTATTCGTACGCTATCTTGAGGCCTATTCAGGCTGCAGTACTAGCTAATGGTGGCGAAGTGCGCTGGTTTTTAGCGGGTAGCGAAGTAAATCCCGATTTTTTAACCACAAACGAGCAGCGTTTACATACCATAAAAGATGTTAAAAGCTGGGCTCCAAACATTACATTTATACCGGGCAATATAATTCCTAATTTTATTCCTGGTAAAAAAGTGGCTGTATTTCACGGGTTCAATTCAGGAAAATTAAATCGGAAAGGGCATGAGGATCACTTTAACATTCGTGGTTGTTACGATTTATATTGTACGCAAGGTCCAAATACAACAACCCGATTTAAAGAGCTAGCTAAGCAGTATGGTTTCTTTAAAGTAACTGAAACTGGCTGGCCAACGCTCGATCCACTTTTTAGTAATACTTCAAATAATCCTTATGTAAGTGACGACTCTCGCCCTACTTTACTTATATGCTCTACCTTCTCACGAAAGCTATCACTTGCTCCTAAATTATATGAGCAAATAAAACATTTTAGTGAACAAGGTAATTGGCGTATTTTGATGCAATTTCATCCTAAAATGCCTGCCGAATGGGTTAATAAATACAAAGCGCTGAGTAACGAAAACCTAACATTTATTGAAACAGATAACGTCTTGCCGTTACTGCAAGCTGCTGATGTTATGCTGTGCGATACATCGTCAGTTCTTTTAATGTTTTTACTACTACGTAAACCTGTAGTCACATTTTGTAATCAAAAGCCACTTCCTCATTTACTTGATATTACCGACGCTGATGAAGTAGAAGCCGCTATTGAACATGCGCTTACTAAACCTAGTGATTTAATGCAAAATATTGAAAGCTATTGCCAGGAACTTCATCCATACACCGATGGCCAATCTAGCCAGCGCGTATTAAATGCAGCTAATGAATTTTTACAAAGTAACGATAAACTAAAACCCAAGCCACTAAATATAATAAGACAGCTAAAAATGCGCAAAGATCTAAACTACTGGGGTTGGTAACAAGATAATGATCAACCTAAAAAATGTAACTTTTAAGTGGCATAAAAGCGATAGCTCACCCACGCTCAACATAAAAGAGTTAGTTATCGAAAAAGGTGAGCATATTTTTTTACACGGTCCTAGTGGCTCAGGTAAATCGACATTATTAGCGATTCTTGCTGGCATTAATACAGCCACTAGCGGTGAGGTATCAATTTTAAACCAAAACCTAACTACATTAAGCAATACTACCCGTGATGTTTTTAGAGCGGATCACATTGGCTATATTTTTCAAAACTTTAACCTGCTTCCTTATTTAACTCCTATTGAAAATATAACGCTTGGGTGTGAGTTTTCAAAAAGCCGAAAACAAAAAATATTAAAGCAATCATCAAATAAAAACTCTGCCTTACAAAAAGAAGCGATGCGGTTATTAAATGCTTTAGGCCTTACTGCGCAGTATCACCATAAAGATGTAGCGACATTGAGTATTGGACAGCAACAGCGCGTTGCTGCAGCTCGCGCATTTATAGGCAGCCCTGAATTAATAATTGCTGATGAGCCCACATCTGCACTCGATACAAATAACCGTGAGAGCTTTATAAAGCTACTGTTTGAACAAGCAAAGTTATCTAATAGTACATTGGTATTTGTGAGCCACGATGAAACACTAAAGCCTTTATTTGACCGCTCCATTGACCTTATAAGCTTGCAGGAACAAGTATGATCATCGCTAAACTTGCTTACAAAAGCTTATTAAACCGCCGCGCAAGTGTACTGCTTACATTATTTACTATCGCAATTAGTGTAATGTTACTTTTAAGTATTGAGCGTGTACGAATTGATGCTAAAAGTAGTTTTAGTAATACTATTTCGGGCACTGATTTAATTGTTGGTGCGCGTACCGGCGACATACAGTTATTGCTTTCGTCAGTATTTAGAATTGGCCATACTAATAACGGCGTAAGCTGGAAAAGTTATGAATACATAACAAGTCAGCGAGGCGTAAAATGGAGCATACCTATAAGCCTAGGCGACAGCCATAAAGGCCAAGCGGTACTAGGCACAACACTTGATTACTTTAGCCATTATCGCTTTGCAAAAAAACAAAATTTAACCTTTAACAAAGGCCACCCTTTTGCTGCAATTAACGAAGTGGTGCTAGGTAGTGAAGTTGCAAATAAATTAGGTTATAAACTTAACGACTCTATTGTTATATCGCACGGTATGGGGAACACCAGTTTTCATCATCATGACGATAACCCATTTAAAGTCGTTGGTATTTTAAACCCTACAGGCACGCCTGTTGATAAAACGCTGCATATTCCTTTGGCTGCAATCGATTTAATTCACGGCGGTAAAGCTAGCCTTGAGCATGAGCATGAGCATGAGCATGAGCATGGCGAACATAACAACCTAGTTGGGCACCCAAAACAAATCACAGCTTTTTTAATGGGATTCAAATCGCCTTTATACACACTACAAATTAGACGCAATATAAATCAATATAAGCCAGAAGCCTTGCTTGGGATTATGCCAACCGTAACACTTAAAGAGTTATGGGAAATGCTCGCCATAGTAGAAAAAATACTTTTGCTATTCTCAGCTGTTGTCGTGTTAGTAAGCCTACTTGGCATGTTAACGACATTGCTTGCAAATTTAAGTCAGCGTCGCCGCGAACTTGCTATATTACGTTCGGTGGGCGCTCGCCCTTGGCATTTATTTACACTTATAAGTATTGAGTCACTACTTACCACTTTACTTGGTTGCCTAGTAGGTAGTGCGCTTTATTACTTAATGATTTTTTCAGCCAGCGGTTACTTACAAAGCCATGCCGGTATAAGCGTAAATATTACAACGCTCTCTTACTATGAACTGGGCTTAATCGGCGTTATTATGGCTGCTGGTTTTATTATTGGTTTAATACCCGCTACTCGCGCTTATTTTTATTCACTCAGCGACGGCATGAGTATAAAAACATAATTTTTAGGTATTTTATGACATTTTTTAAAACAGCAGTTAATTACAGCTTGTGTATTAGCTTATTATTTATAAGCTTTATAAGCAGTGCCAACCCACCAAAAGAAATTTTTTGGGAAGACTTAATCCCTAAAAACCACGTGCAAATAGACACTCAAGCACAAGCTAATCACGAAGGTAGTGATCAAAACTGGGTGCAACCCGATTTAGATGCTCCAGTGGTAAAGGCACTTGATGGCCAATCGGTGAGTTTGCCTGGTTTTGTTGTGCCACTTGAGGGCGATAGCGAAGTAATTACCGAGTTTTTACTCGTTCCTTATTTTGGCGCCTGTATACACGTACCACCGCCACCGCCAAATCAAATAGTCCATGTAACAATTAAAGGTGGAGTACCAATAGATAGCCTATACGACGCAATTGTTGTAACTGGAATAATAAGTACTGAAACATGGTCGGGCGAAATAGCGCAGGTAGGATATAAAATGAAAGCGGTCGGTGTAGCACCGTTCGAGCTTTAAAATAAAGGGCCCGTTTTTAAAGCTGGCCCTTAAATATCATTAAATTTAGAATCGATAAAATTTAAATAACTAGATAACTACTTTTGGCAATTTGAGCAAAAAATAGTACTGCGCTGCCCCAATCTAATTTCTTCCAATTCGTTTTCACACGTCATACATGGCTTGCCTTTGCGCCCATATACTAATAACTCTTGAGCAAAATACCCAGGCTTACCATCACTTTGTGCAAAGTCTTTAAGCGTTGTACCACCTTGCATAATGGCCGCAGCAAGCGTGTCTTTTATAATAGGGATAAGTGCTTGATAACGTTTGAGCGATACTTTTCCCGCTTCTCGCTTTGGATGTATACCCGCTTTAAATAACGATTCATTCGCGTAAATATTACCAACACCAACCACCACTGCGTTATCCATAATAAATTGCTTTACGGGTACTTTTTTATTGCGCGACTGTTCGTACACGCGTTTAGCAAAAAAATCATCGGTAAGCGGCTCAGGGCCTAGCTTAGAGAGTAGCTTATGCACTTCACCTGGCTCTTGCCATAAGCAGCAACCAAAGCGACGAGGATCGTTTAAGCGCAGTGCTTTACCGTTGCCAAAAATAAACTCTACGTGGTCATGCTTTTTAAGCGGCTCACTTTTATCTACAACACGTAAATTACCTGACATACCCAAATGTAAAATAGTGCTCCCAAGCTCACAGTGCAAAAGTAAGTATTTAGCTCGTCGTTCAATACTAGTAACAATTAGCCCTTCAAGTTGATACACGTCATCAGGCACTGGCCAGCGCATACTGGCATTGTAAATATTTACCTTTGTAACAACTTGGTTTTGTACGTGGGGAGTGATGCCCATTCGGCTCACTTCTACCTCTGGTAATTCAGGCATTAATTAGACTCACTTTGTGAAAAATCAAAACTAGGAAATAACTGCTGTGCAGTTTTTAAATCGAGTGCGAGTATTCGTTGGCTACTCTTTTCGAGTAAGTAATATTGCCCATCGCCTTTATAAAGCAAATAAACCCAAGGTAAACTCTCGCCAGCCAACTCAAATGTAGCAACATATAAAGGCGCATTAGGATTAAAAACAACAGATTCGTTAACGCCCATTAACTGCGCGCTTTGCCATTGGTTAATTAAATCACTAAGTTGCTGCTCAGATGCTTGCCACACAAGCGGTATGTCTTTTTGTAGTGGGGTTGTACGCCAGCTTGTTCCTATTCGCTCAATTTTTTGATCAACAAATTGCAGTGTCAGTACAAAACTTTGCTGGGGGAGTACGGCTTGTAATGTTGGTTTATCCTCCCCTCCCAAAAGTTGCTTATGCCAGCCATTTAAGAAGAAGATCATAATCAACATCGAAAATATTATAACGTTGTTCCAACCTTTACGGCCCAGTCGCATATTAATACACCTAGTAAATTCAAGATTTTAAAGTGTAACTAAAACTTAATTGCGCTGTCTATATGTTAAAGGCCGCAGACTTTGTTAGAATATCGGCAAATTTAAAGGAGTTCCGTCAATGTCTATGTATGTAGTGGGCCATAAAATCCCAGATTCAGATTCTATTTGTGGTGCAATTGCACTGGCTTATTTAAAAAACCAAATCGATGAGCCTGCAATTCCAACTCGTCTTGGTGAAATTTCACCTGAAACTCAATTTATCCTTGATAAATTTGGCTTCGAAGCACCAGAGCTTAAATTAAGCTACGCGGGTGAAGATGTGTATATTGTAGATCACACAGAAAAAACACAAGCACCCGATGATATCGACCAAGCTCGCGTTGTTGGCGTGGTAGATCACCACAAATTAGGTGACTTAACATCATCTACTCCGCTTGAATGTTGGATTCGTCCTGTTGGTTGTTCAAACACCATTATTAAAATGATGTACGACTTCTACAGCGTAGAAATCCCTAAAGACATCGCGGGTATTATGATGTGTGCAATTTTAAGCGACACAGTCATATTTAAATCACCAACATGTACCACTGCCGATATTAAATGTGTTGAAGCGCTAGCTGAAATTGCAGGCGTAGAAGACTTTAAAGAATTGGGTATGGATATGTTCCGCGTTAAATCTGCGGTAGAAGACACACCAGCACGTGATTTAGTAATGCGTGACTTTAAAGATTTCAACATGAACGGTAACCTAGTAGGCATTGGCCAACTAGAAGTAATCGACCTTGCTGTTTTTGACGATATTAAAGCAGACCTTGCAGCCGATATTGCTAAGCTAAAAGTTGAGGGTAATCGCCACTCTGTATTTTTACTGCTTACCGATATAATGAAAGAAGGCTCAGAAATGCTAATTGTATCTGACGATGCAAACTTAGTTGAGCAGGCTTACGGTGTAAAACCAGAGGATGATAAAGTATGGTTAGATGGTGTACTGAGCCGTAAAAAGCAAGTAGTACCACCACTACAAGATGCATTCACAAAAATCTAATTGTGTTTTCATTTATTGATTTAAAAGCCTTGTTGGTTATGCCAACGAGGTTTTTTTATATCAATTCACTAATCATATTTTTAAAAACAAAAAACCCAGCCTAAGCTGGGTTTTTAAATTCTAAAAGAACTAAAATTACTTAATTTTAGCTTCTTTAAAAAGAACATGTTTACGAATCTTTGGATCAAACTTTTTGATTTCCATCTTCTCAGGCATGTTACGTTTGTTTTTGTCAGTAGTGTAGAAAAAACCAGTACCGGCAGTTGAAACTAAACGGATTTTATCGCGCATGATTCAGATCCTTAAACTTTAACGCCGCGAGCACGGATTTCTGTAAGAACCGTGTCGATGCCTTTTTTATCGATAATACGCATACCTTTAGTAGTAGTGCGTAATGTTACAAAACGTTTTTCACTTTCAACCCAAAAACGGTGTGTTTGTAGGTTAGGTAGGAAACGACGTCTAGTCGCGTTTCTCGCGTGTGAACGGTGATTACCAACCGCAGGACGCTTACCTGTAACTTGACATACTTTAGACATGTCTATATATCTCCAATAACTTCGCTCGAGCTTAATTTAATCTAAGGCCGTGTATTTCCGCCCTAGAGATAAATCGAAGGGCGCTCTTTATACAGCTTTTACAGGCAAAGATCAAACACTGATCTATCCAATCAGCTCATATATGTAAATTTGATAGCGGCTAATTATAAAGATCGAATGCCCTTAGGGAAAGTAAAAACTGCATTTAAATTAAACTAATTTGCCAAAACACGTTAAACAGCTCATTTTTAATACACTTCTGTATCTAACAAAGCTAAATCAGGCCTCGCTCGGCAAACGAAACACACGTTTCTCCACCAACAATGATGTGATCGAGCACACTTATGTCGACCAATTGCAGTGCTTGCTGCAATTTATTAGTAATAAGTTTGTCTGCTTGGCTCGGTTCTGCAATACCACTTGGATGATTATGCGCAAAAATAACAGCGGCTGCATTATTTTTAAGGGCAGCCTTTACCACTTCACGCGGATAAACGCTGGCAGAATTAATTGTGCCATAAAAAAGTATTTCATCTTTTACTAATCTATTTTGGCTATCTAGGTATAACACCATAAATACTTCTTGTTGCAAACCTCGCATTTGAATTGTTAGGTAATCGTAAACTGAGTTTGGCGAATTAAACACGGCGTCTCGTTGGCAACGCTCCTGCATATAACGTTGGCTTAGCTCTAACACAGCTTGTAGCTGAACATACTTAGCGGTCCCTAACCCCTTTTGAGAGCAAAACTCCTCAATGCTGGCATTAAACAAATTATGAAGTGTTTTATTCTCGTTTAATAAATGCTGAGCCAACTCAATTACATTCATTCCCGGTAACCCTGTTCGTAAAAATATGGCAAGAAGCTCTGCGTCAGTCAGCGCCTTAGCCCCCTTTGCTATGAGCTTTTCACGAGGTCGAAGTGAGTTTGGTAGTGACGTAAGTTGCATTATTCATCCTTGAGAGGCGAAAGTGTCTTATAAATGTAATGCAAATTTGAAATTTAGCCTGTTATTTCGAATTAAAAAACTTCGCTGTATGGGTAAAGATTTGTTATTTTAAGCCCAATATTTAATAAAAACTGATGAACATCCATGACTAACTTAACAAACAAAAAAATTGTACTAGGTATTACCGGCGGTATTGCAGCTTATAAATGTGCAGAACTCGTTAGGCGATTAAAAGACTCTGGTTGTGAAGTAAAAGTAGTTATGACTGAATCAGCTAAACACTTTATTACAGCACTGACCATGCAAGCCGTTAGTGGAGAAACAGTCTCTGACTCATTACTAGACCCTTCTGCTGAAGCTTCAATGGGGCATATTGAATTTGCAAAATGGGCTGACTTAATTTTAGTTGCTCCAGCGACGTGTAATATTATTGCTAAAATGGCAGCCGGCATTGCTGACGACCTACTAACGACGTTACTGCTAGCAACGCCTGCAAAAGTCGCAGTTGCACCAGCCATGAACCAGCAAATGTATGCACACGCAGCAACACAAGCTAATTTAGCCACATTAAAAGCACGTAACGTACTTATTTGGGGCCCGGGTAAAGGTGAGCAAGCCTGCGGCGATATAGGCGCTGGACGCATGTTAGAGCCACATGAGCTAGTTGCGCTATGTATAGCAAAAGAGCAACCGCAATTACTTGCAGGAAAAACAATTACAATAACAGCAGGCCCAACGCGTGAGCCTCTCGATCCGGTACGCTTTATATCAAATCACAGCTCTGGAAAAATGGGTTATGCACTGGCAGAAGCCGCGTTGCAACTCGGTGCTAAGGTTAATTTAATTTCGGGTCCAGTCACTATAAAAGGCCCTACTGGCGTAAACCTTATCAATATAGAAAGCGCTGAGGAGCTATTAACTGAGTCACTTACCTATGCACCACAATCAGATGCTTTTATAGGTTGCGCTGCTGTTGCGGATTATCGAGCTGCAAACATTGCGACTCAAAAAATGAAAAAACAAGGCGACGAACTCACCCTTACTTTAACTAAAAACCCTGACGTAATTGCAGCTATTGCCAACCTTACACAAAACCGCCCCTATACGGTTGGATTTGCCGCCGAAACTCAAAATGTAGAAAGCTATGCTAAAGGTAAACTAAAAAATAAAAATCTAGATATGATTTGCGCTAATGACGTATCAAAAAGTGGCTTAGGGTTTAATTCCGATCATAATGCTTTAACACTATACTGGCATAACGAACAACTAGAATTACCAACTACAAGTAAAATAGAAATAGCTCGCAAGGTGATCGAACAGCTGGCCAAACATCTATAAAAGGCTGGAAACAAACTGAATAAAACATTAACATACGCCATTCATTTGAACAAAAAATGACTAGGGTTCTTAACTGCGCCACTAAGAATAACTAATAAAAAGGAATGTTCATGCCTGCGACAAAAAGAAGTAATCGCAAAGAGCAAATACTGCAAGCACTCGCACAAATGTTAGAAACTAATTTGGGACAACGCATCACCACAGCAAAACTAGCTGCTGAGGTGGGTGTGTCTGAAGCTGCGCTATACCGTCACTTTCCGAGCAAAGCGCGTATGTTTGAGGGCTTAATTGAGTTTATTGAAGATACCCTTTTATCTCGTATAAATATTATTATTGAAAACGAAAAAGAAAGCCAAACGCGCATTTATAACATTCTATTATTACTTCTAACCTTCGCTGAAAAAAACCCAGGTATTACTCGCATTTTAACTGGCGATGCTCTGCAAGGTGAGCAGGAACGTTTACGCGAGCGGGTACAAAGCTTGTTTGAAAAATTAGAAACTCAGTTTAAACAAGTACTTCGTGAGCGTAAATTACGTGAAGGTAAAAACTTTCAAAGTGATGAGCTTACACTTGCAAACTTTTTACTTGCCTACGTTGAAGGCAAAATGAATCAGTTTGTACGTAGCGACTTTAAAGCAAAGCCAAGTGTTCAATTTGAAAAACAATGGCTTGAGCTACAAAAAATTTGGCTGTAATTACTGCTAAATTAATAAATTAAATACCAAAAAACGACCTACGGGTCGTTTTGTCGTATGTAGCTGCCATTTAACTGATCCGCTCGAATTATGAACCAAACTCGTTACAATGAAACAATGTCATAATACGAGAATCAATAATGAAAACAAAACTCACCTTATTAAGCACGGCACTCGTTGCCAGCTTAACTAGCACCGGCATACACGCCAAAGAATCGCTACAATTTAAAGACGTTTTTAGTTTTAAATCAGCTAAAAGCACGCAACTATCTGACAATGGTCAAGTACTCACTTTTAGTGCAACGCCGTATCGTGGAAATGCAACTGGCCAAGTTTACTCACTACAAAGCAATACTCTCATCGCAGAAGTAGAGCGCGGCACTAAACCTCATATTAATAAAGCCGCTAACTGGGTCGCTTTTACACAAGTACCTACATTACTTGAAAAAGAAACAACCAAAAAAAAAGACACACTTAAAAACAATCTGGTACTCGTAAACACACAATCAGGTGCCCAACAAAGCTTTGCTGATGTAAAAGATTACACGGTATCTGATGACGGCATGTGGCTTGCTTATCGTTTAAATAAAAAAGACGATGACGCAAAAGTAGAAGATAAAACCGATAGCACTAAAAACGAAGAAGACAACGCTATCACGCCCGATAAAAAAGATAAGAGCTATGCGCTTGTTATCGTAAATTTATCTGATAAACGCACCCATACAATAGAAAACGTATTTAGCTACGCTATTAACTCAGCTAACAGCCAACTATTAGTGAGTCAAAGTTACAGCGACGGTAATAACAACCAAATAGCGCTAATTGAGCTAAGTAACTTTAATAGCAGCGTATTAATTGATGAACCGGGCGTAATCGCAAATAAAATAGCGTGGCACCCAACTGACAATATTGCAGTGTTTACATTAGGTAACTATGTAAATGATGACACGCGCCGTCGAAGCTACACTTTACAGCTATATAAAAACGATAAACTTTCAACAATAGCCTCACCTGATAAAACCTGGGTTTTAGGTAAAACAGCATCCCTTAAATGGTCAGAAAATGGCGAGCGCTTATATTTTGAAAACCATCCAAAATTAGCAGCTAAAGTAAAAGCCAAAGAATATACCGACGAAGCCTCATTGTACGATTTTGACACTATACGCGAACATAAAGGTTTAGATGTATGGCACAACAACGATGCGCAAATAAAGCCGCGTGAAGAACAGCAATGGAACGAAGTTAATAAAAACCGCCATTACAGCGCGGTGTATCACGTTAACTCGCAAAAAGTGGTACAGCTAAGTACCACTAATATGCCTGAGGTTGCACTAAACCCTGAGCGAGATGTGTCTTTACTTGGCTCATCTAACATCCCCTACCTAGAAAAAATAATGTACGGCGGTTTTTTTGCTGATTACTTTGCAGTAAATATAAACACCGGTAAACAAACTCCCATTATTAGTAACTACCCGTTTAAACCGAACCTTGCACCGAATGGAGAGTTTGCGGCTTACTTTAGCGATAGCCAAATACAGTTAAAAGATTTAAAAAATAATAAAGTAACACCGCTTACAAAAGCGATTCAGGCAACCTTTGCTGATGATAAACACGACTACCCTTCGACTCAACCTGGTTATGGTTTTGCTGGTTGGATGACCGATAGCAGCCAAGTGCTTGCTTATAGTAAATACGATATTTGGGCGTTTGACGTAAAAACGCAGCAAGCTAAACGCCTAACTAATGGTAAACAAAGCAATTCGCAGTACCGTGTTATTAAGCTTGATAAAACCCAAGTGGGCTTTAAAAAAGGCGATACATTACTTGTCTCTGCTATTAATCTACAAACTAAACAAAGCGAAGTGGCAAAGCTCGACTTAACCACTAACACAATAACTAACGTGCTTAGCGGTAATAAACGCTTTGATATGGTTAAAAAAGCCAAAAAGGCTGACAAGTATTTATTCACCTCGCAAACTTATAGCCAATATCCTGATTACTACCAAACTAATTTTAGCTTTAGCGCACCAAAACAAGTAACCACGCTAAACCCACAAATTAGTAATTTTGCCTGGGGCGAAAAGCCAGAACTAATAAGCTATAAAGGCTTTGACGGCGAAGATTTACAAGGCGTCCTAATAAAACCAGCGGGATATAAAAAAGGCGATAAAGCACCTGTGGTTGTGTATTTTTATCGTTATATGAGCCAGCGTATGTATGATTTTCCAAAAATGGAATTAAACCATCGCCCTAATTTTCCTATGTTTACCTCAAACGGTTATGCGGTATTTTTACCTGATATTCGTTTTGAAATAGGTCACCCGGGTAAATCGTCAACGCAAACCATGATAAACGCCACCCAAAAATTAATAGATTTAGGCATAGCCGACCCAGATAAAATTGGCTTACAAGGTCACTCTTGGGCAGGTTATCAAAGTGCATTTATGATAACCCAAACAGATATGTTTAAAGCGGTTGTATCTGGCGCTCCAGTATCAAACATGACAAGTGCTTACAGTGGCATACGTTTAAAATCGGGCCTTGCTCGTCAATTTCAATACGAAACAGGACAAAGCCGTATTGGCAAAAACTTATTTGAAGCACCAGAACTTTATATAGAAAACTCACCGGTGTTTTTTGCAGACAAAGTTAATACGCCTATCTTAATAATGTCTGGCGACAAAGACGATGCAGTACCTTGGCATGAGAGCGTGCAGTATTACTTAGCTCTGCGCCGTGCAGGAAAAGATGCTACATTTTTACAATACGAAGGTGAACCACACCACTTGAAAAAGTTTCCTAATCAGGTCGATTTTTCAGTACGTATGATGCAGTACTTTGATCATTACTTAAAAGGCAAACCAGCTGAAAAGTGGATGACAAAAGGCGAGGCATTTATAGAGGAATAGATATAACATTTATTCAGAGCTCTACGTAAGCGATAACGTTGAGCTCTGCGTCAATTAAATCAAGGCGAGGCATATTACATTTAAGTAATCAGTCACTACCTAGTCCTTCATACCTTTGAAAAATGCTGTAATGATCTTTAAACTTTTATAAACACCACCGTATATAAGCGTTTTAATCAAAGTAAAAAACTATAATAAAAGCCTAATATAAGTAATAATCACTAAATTCAGAGGTTAAAGAGTCGTTCATTATGCTAGGTTTTTGGTACAAAGAGTTTCCACAATACCCAAAAGACCATAAGGATTTTTGGCGTACTCGCTTAATAGCTCACTCTTTACTAATAACTACATGTTACTTTTTAGCTTTAACACTCCTCAATCTTTTTTATTTTGAAAGCTATGACATTGCTTTAATTGATGCCTTAGGACTTACGATATCGTTAGGTATTTATACTTGGTTTAATAAAACAGCCAATGTAAATGCAGCAGCGTGGGCTGTCACCCTTATGGTCGTTAGCTTAATAATGATGTTTGTGGTTTCTGTAGGTGGGCATGCGCATTCTTTATTTTGGGCGACGTTAATCCCGCCTTTTAGCTTTTTTTTAGTTGGAAGAAACTGGGGAAGCCTATTTAGTGCAGTCGCCTTTACTATTTGTGCGTATCTTGTGTATTTACAACAACAGCAAACTGTAACAATTGGCTTAGGCTCTTTATTTAATCTCATAGAGGTAAGTCTTGCTCATATTTTAATTTTTAGATTTTACGAAAAAACACGGTTTTCGGCATACACTCGATTATCTATCCGTAACTTAGAAATTCAACACTTAGCAGAAACCGATAAGTTAACGGGGCTTTATAACAGGCAAAAATTTGATTTTGAATTATCACAGTTAATTGCTAAAAATGACGTTTTTAAAACCCCGCATTGCTTACTTATTTGCGATATAGACCACTTCAAAAATATAAATGATACCTACGGGCATTTAGTTGGCGATAACGTACTCACTGAATTTTCTAAAATATTAAAAATGCGTATGGGAAATGATGCACTTATTGCGCGATGGGGTGGAGAAGAATTCACTATTATTTTATCCAACACCTCTTTAAATGATAGCGCTAAAAAAGCCGATGACCTGAGAAAGTATATTGCCGAAAACACAATTACAAATGTAGCATTTACTATAAGTATTGGGTTAGCAACGATACAAAAAGACGATACAGTGCTAAAACTATTGGAACGGGCTGATACTGCGCTATATAAGGCTAAAAATAATGGACGCAATAAAGTATGTGTTAGCGATAACGATTCAACCGTTATCGCTCAATCAACCTACTTAAATGGGTTTATAGCCTAAACTTAAGCGCACTGCCCACAAGCAAATCCACAGCTCCACGCATACTGAAAATTGTAGCCCCCTAACCAACCCGTTACGTCAGTTACTTCGCCTATAAAGTATAGGCCTTTAGCTTTTTTAGCTTCAAAGGTTTTTGAGCTCAACTCGTCGGTATCTACACCGCCCAAAGTTACCTCAGCAGTACGATAGCCCTCGGTCCCATTAGGCTTTATTTGCCACGCATGAATATAATTTACCAGCTCATCTATTTGAGCATGGGTAAGCTGATTAATATTACAATCTGGTATCGCTTTGCTTTCGTGCAGTATTTCTATAAAGCGTTTAGGTAAAATAGTCGCAAGGCTATTTTTTAAGGACTTTTGGGCTTGCGTTTCTCGCCAATCAGCAAGTTGCTGCCTTAAATCAATTTCAGGTAATAGGTTTATAGTTACAGCCTGCCCTGCTCGCCAAAATGAGCTTATTTGCAATATTGCAGGGCCCGATAACCCTCGGTGAGTAAAGAGGATATTTTCTTTAAATACGGTGCCGTCTTCGCTTGAAACTTCACATGGAATACTAATTCCCGAAAGCCCTTCAAAACGCTCTTTATCATGCTGATGCAGAGTAAACGGCACAAGTGCAGCCATAGTTGGTAACACGCTTAAGCCAAACTGCTCTGCAATTTTATAACCTATTGGTGTAGCCCCTAGTTTTGGCATGGTTAAGCCACCTGATGCTATAACTAACGACTCACAGCTTAAGGTTTCTTGCTCTGTGGTAACGCTATAGCCGGTTTCGGTTTTTGATACACTGATCACTTCACTGCGTAGCTTTATATTTACTCCGGCCCACTCACATTCTGTTAGTAAAATATCAACAATGTCTTGTGCATTGTTATCGCAAAAAAGCTGGCCTAGTGTTTTATGGTGATACGCCAAGCCATGTCTGTCCACCAGCTCAATAAAGTCATGCTGTGTATAACGACTTAAGCATGATTTAACAAAATGAGAGTTTGTGCATAAGTAGTTATCCGGGGTTGCATTTTCATTTGTAAAATTGCAACGCCCACCACCACTTATTAAAATTTTACGACCTGGTTTTTTCCCCATATCAAGTACTGTAACGCTTCGGCCACGGTATCCAGCTTGCGCTGCACACATTAATCCTGCTGCTCCCGCACCTATTACAATTACATCTACTTGGGTCATTTATTTATCTCATTAAAAAATTTGCTCGATTATAGCAAAGTTTAATAGCTAACAACGCAGCATTTGAATTATTAGTAATAACACAACAAAAACACATCAGTAATAAGTAGGGAATAATTACCCCCACAATAAAACAACCCTTTATGCTTATTTTTAATTTATATGACAAATACTAAACAACGAGTAAACCGCTAAAAACCTGGGTTATAACTAAATGAAAGAGGTACATAATAAATTGATATTTTAACCTAGTTAACAGATCGTTTACTTTTGTTCCCGCATCGTGATCTTATATCACGAAATAATAAATAAAAATCTAGGGATAATTATGACAACTAGTAAAACTTTTAAAAGATGCGCAATTGCAATTACAGTTAGTACGCTTTTTGCAGCAACATCTGGCATGGCTCAATCAGTTTCAAGTTCAATGGCTGAAACATCGGCTAAACTACAAAGCCAAGGCAGTTTCGAAACTCAGTTCATTATTAAATATAAAAATAATAACGAAATGGCGAGCTTTTCAACTGCTGACGCAAGCCCGTCTAGCATGAAAAAGCGCGCACAAAGCTTTGTTAAAAACTTCGCTTCTAAAAAAGGCAAAGTAAAAGCAAAATATATTCGTGCAATGGCACTTAATAACCACCACGTAATGCGTGCTGATAAAAAATTAAGTGCGGCAGAGGCCCAAGAGTTTATGCAAGAAATGGTTGATTCAGGCAATGTTGAATACATTGAAGTGGATCAAATGTTAAAGCCGTTTTCAACTCCTAACGATCCACGCTTTGATGACCAATGGCACTACTACGAGCAAGCCGGTGGTTTAAACTTACCTACTGCATGGGATACCGCAACGGGTAGCGGTGTAGTTGTAGCTGTACTAGATACGGGTTACCGCCCACATGCCGATTTAAATGCTAACATTTTACCGGGTTACGATATGATCTCTAACCTATCGGTAGCTAACGATGGCGGTGGTCGCGATAGCGATGCACGTGATCCTGGTGATGCAGTTGCTGCGAATGAATGTGGTACTAACGGTGCACAAAACTCTAGCTGGCACGGCACGCACGTAGCCGGCACAGTTGCTGCGGTAACCAATAACGGTGAAGGTGTTGCAGGCGTAGCTTATAACGCAAAAGTAGTGCCTGTTCGTGTACTTGGTAAGTGTGGTGGTTTAACCTCTGATATTGCAGACGGTATTATTTGGGCATCTGGCGGAAGTGTTTCAGGCATTCCTGCTAACTCAAACCCTGCAGATGTAATAAATATGAGTTTAGGTGGCAGCGGTTCATGTAGCTCGACAACTCAAAATGCAATTAACACCGCGCGTAGTAACGGCACTGTGGTAGTTATTGCTGCAGGTAACGATAACGATAACTCAGCAAACTACAACCCAGGTAACTGTAATGGTGTAGTAAACGTAGCATCAGTAGGTCGTAATGGCGGTCGAGCTTATTACTCAAACTACGGTAGCAATATTGATGTTGCGGCACCGGGTGGCGCGCAAAGTTTTGCAAACGACTCTGAAGGTGTTCTATCAACTTACAATTCAGGTTCGTCTACACCTTCAAGCGACAGCTACGGTTATTCGCAAGGTACATCAATGGCTGCGCCTCACGTAGCAGGTGTTGCGGCACTTATTAAGCAAGCAAAACCAGATGCAACGCCTGACGAAATAGAAAGTATTTTAAAATCAACAACCCGTTCATTCCCTGCTACATGTACTAGCTGTGGTACGGGTATTGTTGATGCAGCCGCAGCTGTTGCAGCAGCAAGTGGCGACACTACTCCGCCTACAGGCGGTGATAGCGAGCTTATTAATGGTGAAGCTAAAACAGGTTTAAGTGGGGCTGCAAATGCACAAGCGTTTTACACTATGACCGTACCAAGCGGTGCAACTAACGTAACATTCACTATGAGTGGTGGTACTGGTGATGCTGATTTATACGTACGTGCGGGCAGTAAACCTACAACTACTACCTATGACTGTCGCCCTTATAAAGGCGGTAATAGCGAAGAGTGCTCTATTGATAACCCTACAGCAGGCACTTACCACGTAATGCTTAACGGCTACTCTGCGTATTCAGCTGTGAGCTTGGTAGGTAATATTACTGGTGGTTCATCGTCTGGTGGCGGTACAGGCACTCCACAAGCTGGCGGCGGCACTATAAGCGATGTGACAGCCAATACTGGTCAGTGGAAACATTACACGTTAGATGTACCTGCAGGAATGAGTACGTTTACAGTAACAACGTCGGGTGGAAGTGGCGATGCAGACTTATTTGTAAAATATGGCAGCCAACCAACAACCACTACGTACGATTGTCGCCCTTATAAAAATGGCAACGCAGAAACATGTACATTTACCAATCCACAAGCAGGTACTTGGCACTTGAGTGTTAACGCTTATAGCACTTTCTCTGGTTTAACACTTAGCGGACAATACCAACCGTAATTTAAAGTTTGAGCCGTAAATAAAAAACCGATGTTGTTTCCAACATCGGTTTTTAAATAGTAAGTAGCTGATTAATTAAAGCTAGAACCTACACTTTATTACTGTTATAGCTTCTCTAGTACTGATTCTGCGCGGCTTACAACAAACTCTTTGTCTTGCTCTACAAATAAACCAGTTACTACTGCATTTTCAACAATCATAGCGTAACGCGTTGAACGTAAACCACCAAAACTAGCGGTATCTTTATCAAGCCCTAACGATTTAGTGAAACTTCCATCGCCATCGGCAAGCATGGTAATTTCTTGCGCGTTCTGCGAGTCGCCCCATGCTTTCATAACAAATGCGTCATTAACAGATACACAGTAAATAGCATCAACACCTTTTGCTTTAATTTTATCAGCAAGAGTAATAAATTCAGGTAGATGTGCATTTGAACACGTTGGTGTAAATGCACCTGGCACTGCAAATAACACGACTTTTTTACCTTCAAACAACTCTTTATTTGTAAGAGATTGCATTCCGTCGTCAGTTAATTGCGTTAACGTAACCGATGGTAATTCTTGGCCTTGCTCAATCATGGTGGTTCCTTTAAAAGATCAATACAGAATAAGTAACAATCATACTACGTAACCTATTACAGTGTAGGTAAAGTGTAACTAACTTAGTAACTCAGGGTAGTCTAGCAAAGGTTTATAGACTGAGTTCACTACATTTTATGAAAACTATTTTAGCTTCTATAGTTTTCATAAAATTTATTGCTCTGTAGTTAAGGTAAATTCAAATCGTTTATAAAGCGAGAAAAGTCATTACCTAACTTTTTATCCCGCATGCTGTACTCTACAATTGCTTTTAAATAACCCAACTTATCTCCGCAATCGTGAGAGCGACCACTCATATGAAATGCTTCAACGGTTTCTTGCGCCATTAATGCGTCAATAGAGTCTGTAAGTTGTATTTCACCGCCAGCACCTACAGTCGTTTTTGCGAGTAGAGGCCAAATATTCTTACTCAGTACATATCGCCCTACAACAGCAAGGTTTGAAGGTGCTAAGTCTGCATCAGGTTTCTCAACCATCGCTTTAATTGCAGCACTTCTACCTGGCATTAACTCAACACCGTTTATATCAGCAATACCATATTTACTAACGTCTTCTTTAGCTACTGGCTCAAGCATTATTTGACTTGCTTGAGTTTCTTTAAAGCGTTTAATCATGGCCGCTAAGTTTTCAGTTTCTTGATCGGCAGTATAAGCATCAAGTATCACATCTGGCAGGAGCACTACAAAGTTGTCGTCACCTACTATTGGCTTAGCACACAAAATAGCATGCCCTAGCCCTTTAGCTTCACCTTGGCGAACACTCATAATAGTTACGTCAGGCGGACAAATAGAGCGAATCTCATCTAATAAAGCACGTTTAACACGCTTTTCAAGAGTAGCTTCTAGCTCATAACTTGTATCAAAATGGTTTTCGATTGCGTTTTTAGAGCTATGCGTCACTAATACAATATCTTTAATACCAGCAGACACACATTCGCTGACAATATATTGGATAAGTGGTTTATCGACTATAGGGAGCATTTCTTTTGGAATAGCTTTTGTCATAGGGAGCATTCTTGTCCCTAAGCCAGCCACTGGAATTACAGCTTTCATATCTATCCTTAGTGATTAAGTTTGTAAATAAACTAGCAGATACAAAATAGATACCAGCTGAATAAAGTTACCTCTTTTGAAGAAGTAAATTTGAAGCTGCTTTTAAAGTGAAGACTCTACACTTTGGGAATATAAAATAGATAGGTAAATAGTGAACTTATTAATAATTTTGTTAGGAAGTGAGATTAGATTAGCTAAGAGAAACAAGTCTAGGTTTGTTATTAATAATAAACCTAGACCAATCAATTTTTCAACAATACTTATTGGAAGTAGAGCTGTAAAATCTATTTATGATTAAAGACCAGCGCGATCTTTAATTACTGCAATAAGTGGTGAGCTGGCAAAGTTGCCTTCAGCCCAAGCAATGTCGGCACCATCTGTTAAAGCACTTTTTGATAAGTTTTTAACTATATACTCACCTGTATCTACTGCATTACTCGCAACGGCATGACGTAGTAAGTTATTACCATTACATTGTACTGCATCGTAGATATTACGAATTTTTACGCGAGAGCTTTTAAGCTTACTACGTAATCGGTTTTTATCATCAGCAGCAATGTACTCACAAATAGATACCGCTAATTGATCTTCAGCATTTGCTGGTGCTGTATACGACAACGAACTTACAGCGACAACAGCAGTAAGTGCAACTAGCTTTGGTAATTTAAACATGACAAACCCTTTATAATACTTTGTTCTTACATAGACTATCGAATATTATATCAATCTATCAAAAATTACGCAATAATGTTAATGTTCTTTATATAAAGTTACGAATTTATAACTAGATTTGTTCTTATCATCTGGAAGGTTTTCTTGCTCTTCTTTTATATTCCAATTTGCGATTTTGTTGTAATCAGGAAACTGCGTATCGCCATTAACATCTAAATTAATAAAAGTTAAATACAAGCGATCTGCTTTCGGTAAAAATTGCTCATAAATATTACCACCACCAATAATCATCACTTCTTCTACATCACAAACTAGATTTAATGCATCCTCTGGGGTGGTTACAGTTTCAATACCCTCTGCAGAATATTCGCTGTTTCGAGTAATAATAATATTACGACGCCCAGGTAAAGGACGGCCTATTGACTCAAAAGTTTTACGACCCATGATCACAGGTTTACCCGTAGTTACTTTTTTAAAATGCTGAAGATCCGCTGGTAAATGCCATGGCATTTTATTATCTAGGCCAATTACACGGTTATTTGCCATTGCTGCAATCATTGAAATTATCATAATAAACACCTAGTACTTTATTCTTAAACAAAGAAAAAGGAGCATAAGCTCCTTTTTAATAAATTCTATTTAATTAACGCTCGTAGACAACTTCTACGTCGTAATCATCTTCATCCCAGTCGTCCCAATCATCATCATTGCCTTTACCTTTAGTGGCTTTTTCATGATAGGTATCCCACTTGAATTCAACTTCTTCATCTTCAACTTGTACAAACTTCTCTTTAGGCATGCTATCAAGTAGTGTCATTATGTTGTGGATTAAAGGTTGAGTATTAAGTTTATTAATTGCTGAAATGTGATAAATATTTTCAGTTTCGCCCAGCTCTTCTGCAATCGCTTCGCATAGCGCTTTTGCTTCATCTGCTGGTAATAAATCTATTTTATTAAACACTAACCAGCGTGGTTTTTCAGCTAATTTAGGACTGTATTGGTGTAGCTCGTTAATAATCGAGAATGCATTATCAACAGGGTTTGAACCATCTACCGGCATTACATCAATAATGTGCAATAACACACGACAACGCTCTAAATGCTTCAAGAAGCGAATACCTAGGCCTGCACCATCAGATGCACCTTCAATTAGACCCGGAATATCGGCTATAACAAATGATTTATTTGCTTCAGGACGTACCACACCTAAATTAGGAATAAGCGTCGTGAATGGGTAATCAGCTACTTTTGGTCTTGCTGCAGATACACTGCGGATAAACGTAGATTTACCTGCATTTGGTAATCCTAGTAAGCCTACATCAGCCAATAATAGTAACTCTAACTTTAAGTTACGTACTTCACCGGGTGTGCCCAATGTTTTTTGACGAGGTGCTCGGTTAGTACTTGATTTAAAACGTGCATTCCCCAAGCCGTGGAAACCACCTTTTGCAACCAAAATTCGTTGACCATCTTGAGTTAAGTCGCCAAGTCCCTCTTGGGTATCAACATCCATGATGCGCGTGCCTACAGGCACCATAACAAATAAGTCATCGGCTTTTCGGCCTGTACAGTTACGGCTACGACCGTTAGTACCACGTTCAGCTCTATGAAAGCGCTCAAACTGATAATCAATTAGGGTATTTAAGTTTTCATCAGCTTGTAGATAAACACTACCACCGTCTCCACCGTCACCGCCGTCTGGTCCACCATCTGGAACATATTTTTCACGACGGAAAGACACGATGCCGCTGCCACCGTCTCCAGCTTCTGCGCGAATTTCTACTTCATCTACAAACTTCATGATTACTCACTTTAGGGATTGGCTTGTTTAATAACTCTATTATATACCCAAGCCAACACAAATGCAGGCTTGGGTATATATTTTGACTGACTACAAAACAAAAAACCCCGCAAAGGCGGGGTTTTTAACTACCTTACTGATTACTCAGTTACGATAGTTACGTATTTACGGTTTAAAGGACCTTTTTGTTCAAACTGAACTTTACCATCTGCTTTTGCGAAGATAGTGTGGTCTTTACCGATACCTACGTTAGTACCAGGGTGGAAACGAGTTCCACGCTGACGAACAATGATGCTACCCGCTAGAACTGATTCGCCACCAAAACGCTTAACACCTAGGCGTTTGCTTTCTGAATCGCGACCGTTACGAGTACTACCAGCTGCTTTTTTATGTGCCATTTCTAAGTACCTCTAATTAAGCGCTAATGCTAGTGATTTTAACTTCAGTGAACCATTGACGATGGCCCATTTGCTTACGAGAATGCTTACGGCGTCTAAATTTAACAACCTTAATCTTCTCACCGCGACCATGTGAAACAACCTCAGCTGTTATCTTGCCACCGTTTACGAACGGTACACCGATCTCGATTTTCTCACCATCAGCAACTAAAAGTACTGAATCAAATTCTACTGCCGCACCAGTTTCAACGTCTAATTTTTCAAGACGAATCGTTTGACCTTCAGTCACACGATGCTGTTTACCACCACTTTGGAAAACCGCGTACATAATTAACTCCGTCTGTGCACCCTCAAATCGGCGCAACTAAAATATTCTTCGATAGGGCGCGAAGTTTACGCTAACGCGAAATAACTAGCAAGCCTATTTTGTAATTAAAATGAATAAAAAGTAGCTGCTTTGAGAGCAATTCAATATTTACCCCATTTTATATTAATTAGCCCTTTTGCCAAGCGCTTTTTAACTCTTAGTCGAAATAAATTAATGTACTCAAATATGACCCTCACAGCTTAATATCTAAGCACACCATAAACTGTATATTGATTATCAATTAATCAGTTATCTTGGCTAATTCAGTCTAAATTAAGTACTTTAATAGTGTTTTTTCAATCAATCGTCACAAAATATCGAGCTAGTGCATTTTTTGTTGTACAATCTGCGCCGTTCACACATAAAAATTGGCTCGGAGATCAATGGATATAAAAGCTATCCAGGCGTTAATCGAAAGCGATATGAATGACGTCAATCAACTTATACATGCGCAAATGCGCTCAGATGTGGCGTTAGTTAATCAGCTTGGTTTATATATAGTTAGCAGTGGCGGCAAACGCGTTCGTCCAATGCTCGCGATTTTAGCAGCCAAAGCGCTCGGTTATCAGGGTAAAGATCACATAACACTTGCAACAATTGTTGAGTTTATTCATACAGCAACGCTATTGCATGATGATGTTGTAGATGAATCAAACTTACGACGTGGCACACCTACAGCAAATGCTGAATTTGGTAATGCTGCTAGCGTATTGGTTGGTGACTTTATTTACACTCGTTCATTTCAGCTTATGGTTGGCCTTGGAAAAATGCAGGTTATGCAAGTACTTGCCGATGCAACAAACATTATTGCTGAAGGTGAAGTATTGCAGTTAATGAACTGCAACGACCCAGATACGACCGAAGCCAGTTATATGCAGGTTATTTACTCTAAAACAGCTAAGTTGTTTGAAGCAGCGACAGGCCTTGCTGCCATTATTACTGAGCAAGACCAAACTACTCTCGATGCACTAAACCTATATGGTATGCATTTAGGTACTGCGTTTCAGCTAGTAGATGATGTACTCGATTACAATGCAGATGCTGAGCAGTTGGGTAAAAACATTGGTGATGATTTAGCTGAAGGCAAACCAACGCTTCCACTTATTTATGCTATGCAACATGGTAGCGAGCAGCAAACGCAGCTTATTCGTGATGCGATAGAGCATAGTAATGGTATGGAGCATTTAGAAGACATTCTATCGGCACTAAAGCAAACTAATGCGCTTGAATTTACAATGCAAAAAGCAGAGCTTGAAGCTGACAAAGCTATTGCGTGTTTAGACTTTTTAGCTGAGTCTGACTATAAGCAAGCACTCATAAGCCTTGCTCGTATTGCGGTTGACCGCGACCACTAGTTTTAACTAGTTACACAGTGTGAAATTAATTCTGAGCAATAAAAAAGCCTGCAAATGCAGGCTTTTTTGTTATTCTACTTTGGCTATTACGCCATGAAATCAACACCTTCTTTGATGTCTTTTTTCAGTGTTTCAAGCATGTCATTTTTTGCTTTTGTTTCAAATGCGCTTAGTTCGCCGTAAGAAAGAATTTCTTCTACGCCGTTTTTACCTAAACGTACTGGATGTGCAAAGTACTCTGCATCGCCATTTTCAACAGCAACGTAAGCGTAATCTACAACTTCTTCACCCTGTAGGCCTTTAACTAAAGACATACAAAAACGAGCTGCAGCAGCACCCATAGATAGCGTAGCTGAACCACCGCCTGCTTTAGCATTTACAACTTCAGTACCCGCATTTTGGATACGTGGAGTAAGTGCAGCAACTTCTTCATCAGTGAAAGAAACACCTTCAACTTGAGAAAGTAGAGGAAGAATAGTTGTGCCTGAGTGACCACCAATTACTGGTACTTTCACAGTTGCTACGTCTACGCCTTTAAGTTCAGCAACAAATGCTTCTGAACGAATAACGTCAAGCGTAGTAATACCGAATACGCGTTTAGCGTCGTAAGTACCTGCTTTTTTGAATACTTCAGCAACGATTGGAACTGTGCCATTTACTGGGTTAGTAATAATACCTACTAACGCTTTAGGACAGCTAGCAACAATGCCTTCTGCTAAAGTTTTGATGATACCAGCATTTACATTAAATAAATCAGCACGATCCATACCTGGTTTACGTGGCATACCCGCTGGGATAAGAACGATGTCAGAGCCTTCAAGCGCTTTGTTTAATTCGTCTGCGCCAAAGCCTGCTACTTTAACATCTGTTGGGATGTGAGAAAGGTCAACCGCAACACCTGGTACTACTGGTGCAACATCATAAAGTGATAATTCAGAGCCAGCTGGTAAGCCTGTTTTTAATAATAAAGACAACGCTTGGCCGATACCGCCTGCAGCACCTAATACAGCAACTTTCATTGGAATTCTCCGTAATTTGAGGTAGGAAACATTTGTGGCTCTTAAGATAATGAAATTAGCGACTAAAAACAAATTTATCCTGTCTATTTCAAGTATATTTTCGACCATAGTCGTAAACTTTTGTGATTTAACGCATCAAACTGGCAAGTTAACTAAACAACTGCTGCATAATTATTCATTTTTGTGTAGAATTTGCGGCATAAATAACAAAAACGAATAAAGACTATGCAACCACAAGATAAACAAGAAGCACTGGTAAAAGCATTTAAATCACTATTAAAAGAAGAAAATTTTGGCTCTCAAGGCGAAATAGTTGATGCATTAAAAGATCAAGGCTTTGACAATATAAGCCAAAGTAAAGTATCGCGCATGTTAAGTAAATTTGGTGCTGTACGCACACGTAACGCCAAACAAGAAATGGTTTACTGCTTACCTGCTGAAATGGGTGTACCTACGGCTAAAAGCCCATTACGCCAATTAGTAATCGACATTATGCACAACGAAATGATGATCATTATTCGTACCAGTCCAGGCGCCGCTCAGCTTATCGCTCGTTTATTAGATTCATTAGGTAAAGCAGATGGCGTACTAGGAACAATTGCAGGCGACGATACTATTTTTATCGCTCCTGCTAAAATATCTGAAATAGATGTAACACTTGAACGTGTTCGCATTTTATTTGATACGGTTTAATAGCAAACTAAATTTGTTTTAAAAACCCGACTGAAGGCGCAAAGAAAGCAGAACCCATATCGGCTTGAGTAAAATCAAGCCAGTGGTCGTAACAATCCCCTTCCCCTAAACGACTATTAAGTACTTTTTCAAATGCGGTGCCCGTACAAGAGCATGTAATTGATAACATTCCCTGCTCATACACATCGCCATAAGGCATGCTCTGATTTAATAATAGCGGTTGTCCGTCTTCGTCTTTTAGCTCACTTCGCGAAGCATGGCTGGTTTCAATCGCAGGGGTAATTAGCGTGTTATCAAGGCGCGTACGTCCCATTATTTGTTCTTGCTCGCTCAATGATAAGTGCTGCCACATAGTTAAATCATGCTTATAACGCTGTACATGAATATAACTCCCCTGATCTTCAAAATTGCCAGGGTTACTAATTAAAGCCGTAGCGCGCTTTTTTCTTCCATGTGCGGTGTCGCCACCATAAATAAAACCATTAAAATCACGACCATCTAAAAAGCGAAAATTACGAATTTGCTCCACCAGCTCAACATCGGGGGCAAATAGTTTTAAAATTTGCAGCGCAAATAAATGGTTAACGTCTTCACGATCAGAGCGAATTTGCACAAATAAATCGCACGGTTGTACGCTCATTTGATGATCGCTATGGTTTATATTAGGAAAGCTCTGTAATTCGCTTGGGATGTATTCAGGGAGGATATGCGGCCAATATTGCGCACCAATAGCAACCATACAAGAGAGCATTGATTCTGAAAATTGATCGCTAAATTCTTCTTCAATAGCGCTTACTTGTTTTAACTTTGCGCGAAGTGATTCATCTTGACCATCAAACACATTAAAAAATAAGTGCAAACCGTGTAAGTTTGCTTCAGCACAAATCCCTGATTGCGCTTGCGCCATTGTTATTCCTTAGTTTTACAGATAAAAACACAGCGAATAACAAATTAATTACGATTCGAAAAAATTCACCGTGTGAGGTTTTATTTTTATTATAACCTGTTCATTATTTTCAAATGACTGGCCATATTGTGCAGCAACTTCAATTTCTTGTTTATCAATAACAACCGAATAAACATACGCCGAACCAATAAATCGACGACTTATGATTGTAGCTCGCTTACTGAGTTTGTCACTTTGGTTATCTGCCACTAATTCTATTTGATGAGGACGTACATATATAAGCCCTACGCTTACGTCATGCTTACTCTCAATATAAGATTCGACTAAACCAAATGGCGTTTTGTATTCAGTTGCTGTTAATACTTCTGCGCTCAAGTATATGCCTTGACCCAGAAACTCTGCAACCTCCTTTGAACATGGAGCTGCAAAAAGCTGCTCAGGCGTGCCTTGTTGCTCAATTTTACCGCGATGCATAATGGCAAGTGTATCTGAAAAGGCAAACGCCTCTTCTTTTGAATGTGTAACAAACACAGCAGATACTTGGGTTGCCTTAATAATTCGACGTATATCGGCAATTAATTCAAAGCGTACTTGTGTGTCGATATTTGAAAAGGGTTCATCAAGTAGCAATAAACTAGGTTTATAAGCTAATGCACGAGCAATAGCTACACGCTGCTGTTGGCCACCCGATAACTGATGCGGAAACCTGTCAGCACAGCCAATTAAATGTACCAGCTTAAGCATTTCATCTACGCGTTGCTGCTTTTGAGCTTTACTCATTTTACTAAGCCCAAATGCGATATTATTTGCTACCGTTAAATGCGGAAACAATGCATAATCTTGAAACATCATGCCGATGTTACGGTGCTCAGGCGAGACAAACGATTGCTCATCACTCACTAATTTACCGTCTATAAAAATAGACCCTTGCTTAGCTTCAATTAAACCTGCAATCGCTTTTAACGTGGTCGTTTTGCCGCACCCACTCGCTCCGAGTAGACAAACAATTTCATCTTTACCTACTGTTAAATCTAAATCGTGAATAACCTTTGTGCCGTTATAGTGATAGCTCACTCCTTGTAAAATTAAACTACTCATTTAACTACGCTGCTCCATAGAACGATTAATAAAATACAAAGGAATAAACCCAACAATAACAATAAATAATGCCGATATTGAAGCAAGCTCTAACTGCTCGTCACTCACATACTGAAATACATGAGTAGCTAAGCTTTCAAAATTAAACGGTCTGAGCAATAGCGCAGCCGGCAGTTCTTTCATGCACTCAATAAATACCAATAACGCAGCAGTAAGCAATCCTCTTCGCAGTAAAGGTAGGTGCACTAAACGCAGTGTTTGTCCTTGGCTTTTACCCATTGATTGGCTTGCCATATCAAGTGATGGGCTAATACGTAAAAAACTCGACTCAATTGCTCCGTGTGCAATGGCGTAAAACCTAACAATATAAGCAATAATAATAGTAAGAATGCTACCTGTAAGCAGCAAGCCAATATCTAAATTATACGGCTCGAGCGCTGTGTTAATGGTGTTCTCTAATAACGTAAGCGGTAATAAAACCGCAATAGCGAGTACTGTGCCAGGCAACGCATATCCTGTGCTTGCTAAACGCCCAGGAATAAGCGGATACGTTTGCTTTGCCACACGCTGATAAAAAACGACAAAAATACTCAACGTAATCGTTATTAGGCTCACAACCCCAGCCACTTTTAAACTTTGCCAAGCGTAACTAAAAAACTCTACATTCCATGCTTTATCAAAGTAGGTAATGGCGTAATTTATAAGTACTGCAATAGGGATTACAAACGCGATAAATAAAATAAAGCTGCAAAATGCCGTTGCGAGCCAAGCTGACTTTCCTTTTAATACATAGAGAGATTCACTATTTACACTTGATTGGCGCTCAAATACCGCTTGGTTACGACGACTAAAGCGCTCTGCCATTAATGCTAAAAATAACAGTAATAACATCACACCCGATATTTTAGCTGCCGCTGTAAGTGAGTAATAACCAAACCACGTATCGTATACGGCAGTCGTTAATGTACTTACGGCAAAATAACTCACTGTTGCAAAGTCAGCCATGGTTTCCATACTTATAAGCGCAAGAGCCGCCACAATAGCCCCACGAGAGAGTACTAAGCTTACTTTAAAGAAACTTTGCCAAGGAGATAACCCCATTAACTGGCTAGCTTGTACTAATTTGAATGACTGCTCGCGAAGAGCCGTTTTAAAAATCAAAAATAAATACGGATAAAGCACCAAGGCAATCATAACGATGGCGCCGGGTAATGTACGTATATCAAAAAACCAATAGTCATTAGGCGATTGCCAGCCAAACCATTCTCTCAGTGCTATTTGCACCGGGCCCGCATAATCTAATAAATCAGTGTATACATAGGCAATAATATAGGTGGGCATAGCAAGGGGCAGCATAAGTGCCCATTCAAACTGTTTTTTACCCGGGAAACTACAGTAAGCCGTTAGCCATCCAAGTGGCAAAGCTATGGCGCAGCTAAGGACGCAAACACCTAAAACAAGCAATACGGTATTGGTTATGTAATCCCAAAGCACGGTATCCCACAGGTGAGAAAACACCTCAGAGCTACCTTGTAGAGATTCAAAAAGAAGAAAAAACAACGGGGCCGATAGAATTAAGCCAGTCGACCACGCAAAGAGCTGCCATTTAGACAGCTTAAATTTATTAGTCATTAAAGATCGAACTTCACCTCATCAATTAGCTTAAGTGCTAACGGACGATATTTACTAATCTCATCAAGTGGCAAGCTGTCTTCTTTAAAACTCCCCCAAGACGCAACCAAACTTGATAGTTCAACACCCGACTTAACTGGATACTCCATATTTAATGAGGCATACATGTTTTGTGCTTTACCGTCGGTCATATACTCTATGAGCTTTAATGCATTTTCAGGGTTTTTAGCATATTTGGTAATAACCGCACCCGAAACATTTATGTGTGAGCCACGATTAGTTTGATTCGGAAAGTTAATATTTACGGCCTCAGCCCAACCTTTTTGTTCTTTATCTTCTAGCATTTTACCAAGGTAGTAACTATTACCTAATGCCAAGTTACATAAACCTTCTTTAACGGCTTTAACTTGAGCACGATCGTTACCTTGAGGTTTACGTGCTAAATTAGCCTTAACACCTTCAAGCCACTCTTTGGTTTGCGCTTCACCATGGTGTGCAATCATAGAAGCCACTAAACCTAAGTTATATGGATGTTTGCCAGAACGCGTACAAATTTGTCCTTTGTATTTAGGATCTGCTAAATCTTCATAAGTGAGCTTAGGTAACGCACCAATTCGCTCTTTTGATGAATACACATTACGAACTCGCTTAGTAAGCGCGACCCATTGGCCATCACCGTCACGAAAAGCTGCAGGCACGTTATTATTTACACTGTCACTTTTTATAGTTTGTGTTAATTTTAAATCTTCTAATTGAATAAGCGCACTAAAATTAGAGGTTAATACTAAATCGGCTTTACTATGTTTACCTTCACGTTTAACACGCTCAATTAACCCTTTTTTAGCAAAAACAACATTGGTTTTTATTCCCGTTTGTTTTGTAAAATCTTCTAAAATTGGCTGAATCAAAAACGGCTGACGAAAAGAATAGATATTAACAACGTCACTTGCAAAGGCTGGTGCCGATGCTGCTAATCCTAAAACAAGTGTAAATACTGTCTTCATTATTTCACCTAAATAATTGTTATTATCATCGAATTCTACCGCGCTCATTCAAAAAGTGCACACTTTAAATAAATGTAAATATGTAAATAACGCCCAAAAAGGAAATGCAGTGTAAGAGATGTCTCACGGATGTGACAGCTAATGAGTAAAAATCAAGATAAAAAACACACAAAAACAACCTAAGCACCTGTATTAATTGAGCTTTCACATTATTACTATTGCGTAAATACTAATTGAATGTAGTTTTATCCCTATTTTAGTTGCTCTATTGCACTATAATTTACGCACCAACCAAGCAATGACGCTTATTGAGTAAAAGGTAATGGACTGCTTACTCAACCAACCAATGATTAGGTTACCAGGACAACACGGATTTTAGGACAGGCTCAGGATGAGTATCACAACGCAATGTTGTAAAAAGGACAGCGTCAGGAAGATGCGAAAAGGATAACAACACGGCTAAGTTGTTTAACAGGATGTTTAAGGAATAAATGGACAGGCCTTTAAGGCAACACAATGGATTGGTTAAAATAGGGATACACTAGGAAGTGTAATTAAGGATTTGGTAATAGTATTTACCCTACAGGATGTTTAGGAATTTAAGGATACAGGCCCGGATGGTCTACATTACATAGAACTAAAAAGTAATATAGTAATAAACATGGATTAGTAAAAATTGGAGTTGATTAAGTTCAATTGCAGGATGCAGAAAATTAGAAGATTCCGCAAGCGCGCCTAGAGATAGAGCGCGCTTTTCTTTGCCTAAAATTTGGGTTTAGTAAAGCTCTAAGCAACTACCACTAACTTTTGCAGGGTAATACTGCATCCCAGTTAATCAATATTAATACCTTCAAATACTTTATTAATATTTTAAATTTCGCTAAGTTTTTCATTAATTGCGCCGATAACTAAGTAACGCAAGGATCATAAATACTCAATGGATATGAATTTTAAAATGCCGCAAAGCAATACCTTTTTATGTAAAGTATCAGACGCAAGTACAGCAAAACCAATTGGTGTTTTTAGTGCCCAAACTCCCAACAAAAATCCGTATAAAGCTTTATTTAGCCCCAAAGGTTATAACTTTTTAAATATGCCAATGAGTGAGTTTAAAAACATACTTAACGTAATTATCCAGTTAGAAAGCGATATTTCTATTAGTAAATGGGGTGAGGGTTCTCGACCTGATGAATTTAGTTATCAGCTTAATAGAATAGCAAACGCTATTGCGACTACTCACTTTAAGGGAAAAACCGATATTAGCTGTTACTTTTTAAAGCGAGTCGAAGAGGCTAAGGATATGATTGGTGAGGACTGCACCTCGTTTATTCCGGCTCACAATAGCGTAAGCCAATTATATAATACGGTTTTACAATTAACATCTGAAGAAGGCTTCAGAGCAATTCAAAATAAAGCACTTGCTCACTTAAAAGAGCAGCAAGCTTTCGCTTAACTGCGTAAAACTATTCTTCTAGCGGTCGGCCTTTATTGCGCTTACCAAGCAAATACGCATCACGAAACTTAATAAAATGCTGTTCTAATTTAGAAGATGCATCCATTTCTCCCGCAAGCGCTAGCACCATAATAGCCACTTCAGCAGTGCCTAGTTGATGCGCATGAGGGGCAACACGTAATCGGTAATCAGATAGTTTATCAGCAGTAACAGAAAGTACAGGCAAGTTATCTAAGTATGGGCTTTTGCGAATCATTTTTTTAGCTTCACGCCAGGTACCATCTAAAAATATAAATAGCGGTTTTTTACCCTCTTCAATACTTATTTCGGTAATGGCCCTGCCCTCTTCTACATCTTCAGCAGGGAATACTACCATTGGCTGATATTGTGAATCGCTTATCAAAGCTAAAAGAGCGGGGTTTGGGTCTGTTCTATCCCATCTAAATGCGTGGTTATCTGGCACTATTTCAGCAATTAAGCGCCCAGTATTAGAAGGTTTAAAACTTTCATTGTGATACATTAATAAGCACACAGCTGCTTTACAATCTGCATGCTCAACACCTTTACAAATACAGTAGTGCTTAGCTATTAAGCATTGCTCACAGCGTTCTAATTTACCGCCTCGAGCATTAAACTCTCGACGGGATTCACTTATTTGTTGAGCGCGTAATGCTAAAACTGAGTTTTTCACTGTATTTACCTTCAATTAATTAAGCGCGCATTGTAACGACTTATCGCTATTTAATCTTATATTTATAGCCATACCAACCTGCATAAATCTTTGATCAATTTAACGAATTAAATTGCACTATAACGTCGTTAAAAATTTTTTATTTAGAACAACTAGATACAAAAACTTTTGCCTAGTTCTAGCGTAATTTTCTTAACGTTAAATAGACCCCATATATAAGCAGATTGGTATCATTGAATTAATTCAACATCTCTTAAATTAAAAACCAGACATAAAAAAACCCAACCGAAGCTGGGTTTTTCAAACAAATGCTAAAAAGTTAAATTACTTCTTTTTAACTGCTTTTTTGTTTGGTAAGTCAGTGATCGAACCTTCAAAAATTTCAGCTGCAAGGCCGATTGATTCATTCAATGTAGGGTGAGCATGGATAGTAAGCGCTAAGTCTTCACCATCAGCACCCATTTCAATACCTAAACCGATTTCGCCAAGCATTTCGCCCGCGTTAATACCGATCATAGCACCACCGATTATACGGCCACTTTCTTTATCAAAAATAAGTTTAGTAGAACCTTCAGTACGAGATGATGCAATAGCACGACCAGAAGCTGCCCACGGGAATACCGCAGTTTCAATTTTTAGGCCTTGCTCTTTTGCTTCTTTCTCAGTAACACCTACCCAAGCGATTTCTGGGTCAGTATACGCAATCGAAGGAATACATTTAGGGTCGAAGAAATGCTTCTGACCAGAAATAACTTCTGCAGCAACATGACCTTCATGAACCGCTTTATGCGCAAGCATAGGCTGGCCAACTAAGTCACCAATTGCAAAAATATGGCTTACGTTAGTACGTAATTGCTTATCAACATTAATAAAGCCACGCTCATCAACGTTTACGCCCGCTTTTTCAGCATCAAGTAAGTTACCGTTTGGAGTACGGCCAACTGCAACAAGCACTTTGTCGTAACGTACAGGTTCTGCTGGTGCGTTTTTACCTTCAAACGTTACGTATAAGCCATCTTTTTTAGCTTCAACACCAACAACTTTAGTTGAAAGCATTACGTTGAATTTTTTGCTTACGTATTTTTGGTAAATTTTGATAATGTCTTTATCAGCTGCTGGAACTAATTGGTCAGCAAATTCTACAACATCAATTGCAGAACCTAGTGCACGGTAAACCGTACCCATTTCAAGACCGATAATACCACCACCAAGTACAAGTAGTTTTTCTGGTACATCTTTAAGCTCTAGCGCGCCAGTTGAATCAATTACACGGTCATCTTGTGGGATGAAAGGTAAGTTAACTGGTTTAGAACCTGCTGCAATAATCGCGTTATCAAACGTGATAGTTGTAGAGTCTTTCTCGCCTTCAACTACTAAAGTATTGCTGCCAGTGAATTTGCCGTAACCAGATACAACTTTCACTTTACGCATTTTAGCCATGCCCTCTAGTCCACCAGTTAACTGGCCAACTACAGAATCTTTCCAAGTACGAACTTGGTCAAGATCGATCTTTGGTGCGCCAAAAGTAACACCATGAGATGACATTTCAGCTGCATCATCAATCACTTTAGCTACGTGTAAAAGTGCTTTTGAAGGAATACAACCAACATTAAGACATACGCCGCCTAATGTTTCACGAGATTCTACCAATGTAACTTCTAAGCCCAAGTCAGCAGCGCGGAATGCCGCAGAGTAACCACCAGGACCACCGCCTAGTACAACAACTTGAGTTTTTAATTCGTTGCTCATGCTATTACCTTAATTGTTTGAACGGGACACTGCCCTAAAGTTTAACTGCCATGTTTCTGCAAGGCAGAAAGTGAGAGCAGATCACAAATTTGTGCAAAGATTGTATCATTGCAAATGGTAAAAATCCCAGCTAAAAACAACTGGCTGGGATTTGATTCTATTCATTGTCCAGCGATTACATCACCAATTGGCGAATATCGCTCATGTAACTTGCAAGAGTCACAGTAAAGCGTGCAGCTAAGGCTCCGTCAATAACCCTATGGTCGTATGACATAGACAGCGGAACCATTAGTTTTGGTTCAAACTCTTTGCCATTCCATTTAGGTTTCATTTCAGATTTAGACACACCTAAAATAGCCACTTCTGGTGCATTAACAATCGGCGTAAATGCCGTACCGCCAATACCGCCAAGGCTAGAAATAGTAAAACAACCACCTTGCATATCAGACGATGTAAGCTTCCCGTCACGTGCTTTAACAGATACTTCCATTAATTCGCGTGATAGTTCAATAATGCCTTTTTTATCAACATCTTTAAACACTGGTACAACTAAACCGTTTGGCGTATCAACTGCAACACCAATGTTAATGTACTTTTTAAGGATTAAGCTTTCGCCGTCCTCAGAAAGCGATGAGTTGAATTTTGGAAATTCAGCAAGTGCTTTTGCAGCTGCTTTCATTACAAACACAAGTGGCGTAATTTTAACACCCAGCTTTTTCTTCTCGCTAAGCACATTTTGCTCTTTACGGAATACTTCAAGGCTTGTGATATCAGCTTCGTCAAACTGTGTAACATGTGGGATTTGCACCCAGTTACGGTGTAAGTTTTTGCCTGATAGCTTTTGAATACGAGACAGCTTTTGCTCTTCAATTTCGCCAAACTTAGCAAAATCTACTTTAGGCCATGGAATAAGACCAAGCTCGCTGCCACCAGCATTACTACCTGCTGACAATTGACCAGACTCAACTTGCTTAACTAAGTTTTTAACATAGTTTTGCACGTCTTCTTTAACTATACGGGCTTTGCGACCAGTGCCTTTTACGTTAGCTAGGTTAATACCAAACTCACGCGCTAAACGGCGAACAACAGGTGATGCATGAGCATACGCGCTGTTTTCTGTGAAGCTTTCATTACTTGCTTTTGCTGGTGCCGCTTGAGCCGGTGCCGACTCAGTTTTAGCCGCAGCTGCAGGTGCTGATTTTTCAGCGGATGCAGGTGCTGCTACTGGCGCGCTGCCTGCAACTTCAAATACAAAAATTAATGAGCCAGTCGATACTTTATCGCCAGCGGCTACTTTAATTTCTTTAACTGTACCTGCAAATGGAGCGGGTACTTCCATTGCAGCTTTGTCGCCTTCAACGTTTAAGATTGATTGATCTTCTTCAACCGTATCGCCAACTGCAACCATAATTTCAGTTACTTCAACTTCATCGCCACCAATATCAGGTACATTAACTTCTTTAGTACTTGGTGCTGCATTTGCTGTTGAGCTAGCTGCTGGCGCTTCTACAGGAGCCGACTCTTTAGCCGGTGCTGCAGATTCACTTCCTGCTACTTCAAAAACAAACACTAATGAGCCTGTTTTAACTGTATCGCCAGCGGCGACTTTAATTTCTTTAACTATACCGGCAAATGGAGCGGGAACTTCCATTGCTGCCTTGTCGCCTTCCACGTTTAAGATAGATTGCTCTTCTGAAACGGTGTCGCCAACAGCAACCATGATTTCAGTTACTTCAACTTCATCATCGCCAATGTCTGGTACGGTTACTTCTTTAGTTGAAGAACCTGTAGAAGCAGCAGGTGCTGCCTCTTCAGATTTAGCTGGAGCAGCGGCTGATGCTTTTTCTTCACCAGTGCTTTCACTCTCGCCTTCAAACAAAAATACTAAAGAGCCAGTTGTAACGGTGTCGCCAACGTTTACTTTAATCTCTTTCACTGTACCCGCTTGCGAAGCAGGTATTTCCATTGATGCTTTGTCGCCTTCAACATTAAGTAATGATTGGTCAACATCTACTTTGTCGCCAACGCTTACTAATATTTCGGTTACTTCTACTTCGTCGTCACCAATATCTGGTACTTTAATTTCAATACTCATTGCAAACCTCTTATGCGTACAGTGGGTTAAGTTTGTTAGTGTCGATGTTGAACTTTTTAAGTGCTTCAACAACTACTGACTTCTCAACTTCACCGCGTTTAGCAAGTTCAGATAACGTAGCAACAACAACGTAGCCCGCGTTAACTTCAAAGTGACGACGTAGGTTTTCACGGCTATCAGAACGACCGTAACCATCTGTACCTAGCACTTTGTAGTTGCTGCTTGGAATAAATGAACGCGCTTGTTCTGCGTAGTTTTTCATGTAATCCGTTGCTGCAACAGTCACAGAGTCGTTTAATACGCTTGTGATGAATGCTGTTTTTTGCTCGCCTTCAGGGTTAAGCATGTTGAAACGTTCAACATCTTGACCTTCACGCGTTAATTCGTTGAAAGACGTTACAGAGAACACGTCAGACGCAATGCCATACTCTTCGCTTAGAATCGTAGCGGCTTTACGTACTTCAGTCATAATAGTACCTGAGCTTAATAGCTGTACGTTGGCTTTTTTACCTTCGTAACTTTCAAGCTTATAAATACCTTTACGAATACCTTCTTCAGCGCCTTCTGGCATAGCTGGCTGATGGTAGTTTTCGTTCATAAGCGTTAGGTAGTAGTAAATATTTTCTTGGTCATCACCGTACATACGACGAATACCGTCTTGTACAATAACAGCTACTTCAAACGCGTAAGTTGGGTCATAAGAAATACAGTTAGGAACCGTATTAGCAAGAATATGACTGTGACCATCTTCGTGTTGCAAGCCTTCACCATTTAGCGTTGTACGACCCGCAGTAGCACCTAATAAGAAACCACGTGCTTGTTGATCGCCCGCCATCCATGCCATGTCACCAACGCGTTGGAAACCAAACATAGAGTAGTAAATGTAGAATGGGATCATTGGTAAATCGTTAGTGCTGTATGAAGTTGCAGCAGCAACCCATGACGACATTGCACCTAACTCATTAATACCTTCTTGAAGCACTTGCCCTGATACAGTTTCTTTATAATAAGAAACAATATCACGATCCTGTGGCGTATAGTTTTGGCCATGCGGGTTATAAATACCGATTTGACGGAATAAACCTTCCATACCAAATGTACGCGCTTCATCGGCAATAATTGGTACGATGTTTTTACCAATGCCTTTATCTTTTAATAAGATATTAAGTGCACGAACAAAACCCATAGTGGTAGAAATATCACGTTTTTGCTCTTCAAGTAGCGGCTTAAACGCGTCTACTTCTGGCAACGTAAGTTTTTCACTAAAACGTGGAATACGCTTAGGTGTATAACCTTTAAGTTCATCACGACGAGCATGTAGATATTTATACTCAGGTGAACCTTCTTCAAGCTCTAAATAAGGTAGTTCTGCAAGTTGCTCTTCAGATACTAAATCGTCAAGACCAAGGCGTGAACGTAAATGCGCAACATGCGACATGTCCATTTTTTTCACTTGGTGCGCAATGTTTTTACCTTCAGCTGCTTCACCCATGCCGTAACCTTTTACAGTTTTAGCAAGAATTACAGTTGGACGGCCTTTAGTGTCTTCTGCTTTTTTAAATGCAGCAAATAATTTTGATGACTCATGACCACCACGCTTAAGCGCGAAAATTTCGTCATCTGTCATGTCAGCAACAAGTGCAGCTGTTTCTGGGTAACGACCAAAGAAGTTTTCGCGTACGTACGCGCCATCTTTAGCTTTATATGTTTGGTAATCGCCATCAACAGTTTCGTTCATTAACTGTAGTAATTTACCCGTTGTGTCTTTAGCTAGAAGAATATCCCAACCGCTGCCCCACACTAGTTTAATTACGTTCCAGCCAGCGCCTTTAAACAAGCCTTCTAGCTCTTGAATAATTTTACCGTTACCCATAACTGGGCCGTCTAAACGCTGTAAGTTACAGTTAACTAAGTAACAAAGGTTATCTAGTTTTTCACGTGCAGCAAAAGAGATTGCACCGCGTGATTCTGGCTCATCCATTTCACCGTCACCTAAAAACGCGTATACACGTTGGTTTTTAGTATCTTTTAAGCCACGACCATCTAAGTATTTTAAGAAGCGTGCTTGGTAAATAGACGAAATAGGACCTAAGCCCATTGATACCGTAGGGAACTGCCAAAATTCAGGCATTAACTTAGGGTGAGGGTACGATGGTAAGCCTTCGCCATCAACTTCTTGGCGGAAGTTATCTAGTTGTGCAGCCGATAAACGACCTTCAACAAATGCACGTGCATAAATACCAGGAGAAATATGACCTTGGTAATAAACTAAGTCACCACCGTCTACATCATTTGGTGCTTTAAAAAAGTGGTTAAAACACACTTCATAAAATGCAGCAGATGATTGGTAAGACGCCATATGGCCGCCTAAGTCGAGATCTTTTTTAGATGCACGTAGAACGATCATAATCGCGTTCCAACGTATAATTGAACGAATACGGCGCTCAAGATTTACATCACCCGGGTAAGCAGGTTCTTGATCTACAGGAATAGTATTAACGTAGTTCGTGGTAATACCCGTTGGCATATCAACGCCGTCTAAACGGGCTTGCTCTAATACTTGCTCAAGTAAAAACTGAGCTCGTTCAACACCTTCTTCGCGCACAACTGATTCAAGAGCTTGTAACCACTCTTGTGTTTCTAGCGCGTCTACGTCAATTTTATTGACTTCAGACATATGGAGGTTTCCTTATGTTTAAAATACGAATATTGTTAATTTAATATCACAGCTACTTAATTTGTGTGTTCAAAGTAGTTATGTACTAACTTAATTTTGTTTAGTGCGTCTTAAACTACGTTCAATTCGCGAATGTTCTTTGCCTGCTTCAAGTAGTGCTTCTTCGATAAATGCTAAGTGCGCATTACTTGCTAAACGGGCTTGTTCTGGATTACCGTCAATAACGGCATCCATTAATAAACGCCTGTGTTGGGCTAATTGACTGCTAATATCTGACTTTTTTAATAAAACAGTTAAATTTTGCAATACATTTTGCTCAAGCAGCGCTTTCATGCCTCTTACTAAATGCAGTAACACCACATTATGCGAAGCTTCTGCCACGCTAAAGTGAAATGCATTAATTGCTTTTGCTTTTTGCTGTAAATCATCATTAACTAGGGCAATTTTATCAAAGCTTTCTTTCACTTTGCTAAAATCGTTGCTGGTCCCGCGCAGTGCCGCGTAGTAAGCAGCAATCCCTTCTAATGCATGACGAAATTCAAGTAAATCAAACTGCGACTCAGGGTGTTTACTAATCAAATCAAAAAGTGGATCAGTAAGCCCTTCTTCGAGCTGATTTTTTACAAACGTGCCGCCACCTTGGCGACGCGTAACTAAACCTTTCGCTTCTAATTTTTGAATTGCCTCACGCAGTGACGGGCGAGACACTTCAAATTGCTTTGCTAGTTCACGCTCTGGTGGCAACTTTTCACCTGGTGCTAACGAGCCTTCAAGAATCATGTTCTCGAGTTGCTGTAAAATAACATCAGATAACTTTGCTGCTTTGATCTTTAAAGACATGAATCAACGTCCGCGTTGTATAAATACCAAGAGCCCATAAAGCGGGGCTTTGAGTAGTATGATTTACCCAAAAGGTAAATTGGTCATACCAAAAATTTTCAATACGGTATCAAAAACCTTATTAGCTGTCAATTTACAGGTAATTTGAGCAATTAAAGTAGCGTAACGCATTTTGAACGAAGATTAAACAATGCGCAATTTACAAAAATTGTTATAACGTTAATAGGATGAAAACAATTGGTCTGACCAGAAAAATAGAGTGTTAACTCTAGTTGAATTTATTAAAGAAATTAATAACAGGATAAAAGTACCAAAGAAATAGCTGCAATTTACACACGATCAGTCAACTAAACATAAAACACAATGCGCGATATAAAATTTCGATCACGCAATATCGTAGCAGCGGGTTTACCCCGCCATTATTGTGCAAACAATTACCCAACCGAAAAACACATGCGCGATATAAAATCGCGACTACACAATATCGTAGCAGCGGGTTTACCCCGCGACTATTGTGCAAGTAATTACCTAAACGTAAAACACAATGCGCGATGTAAAATCGCGACTACACAATATCGTAGCAGCGGGTTTATCCCGCGACTATTGTGCAAGTAATTACCTAAACGTAAAACACAATGCGCGATGTAAAATCGCGACTACGCAATATCGTAGCAGCGGGTTTACCCCGCGACTATTGTGCAAGTAATTACCTAAACGTAAAACACAATGCGCGATGTAAAATCGCGACTACGCAATATCGTAGCAGCGGGTTTACCCCGCGACTATTGTGCAAACAATCTCCCAACCGAAAAACACATGCGCGATGTAAAATCGCGACTACGCAATATCGTAGCAGCGGGTTTACCACGCGATTATTGTGCAAGCAATTACCCAACCGTAAACCAATATGCGCGATATAAAATCGCGACTACGCAAATTTATAAAAATTGCATATGCTTTAAATTCGTGGGTCTGTGATTGCTAAAATACGGGTATGTTATGCATCGTTCATATTTATTACGAAAGGGAAGAGTATCAAAAGCAAACCACTATTATGCTATTACACTGGTTTGTCATGAGCGAAACAACCTATTCACAAGCTTAATAATTAATAGAGCTGTTATCAATGAAATGAGGGGATTAGAAAGAGAGCAACTAATTAAATCAAATACTTTCGTGATAATGCCAAACCATATTCATTGGTTATTACAATTATCCGATAGCGCAACATTAAGTGAGGTAATTAGAAGCTTCAAAGGACGCTCAGCCACGGTGTATAGACAATTTGGCAGACAAAAGCTTTGGCAAAAAGGGTTTTATGATCACTTAATAAGAAATACCGAAGACTTAAATAGCTGTGCTAGATACATAGTCGCAAACCCTTTGCGTGCAAATTTAATAGAAAATATTGCAGACTACCCATATTGGGATAGTATTTATCTAAACTCGCAGCAGCGGGTTTACCCCGCGACATTTGGCAACTAATCTCCCAACCGAAAAACACAATGCGCGATATAAAATCGCGACTACGCAATATCGTAGCAGCGGGTTTACCCCGCGACATTTGGCAACT